>DASTWV010000009.1 GCA_035765775.1 Actinomycetota bacterium
TCACGCACCGGGGGGCGACCCGGTGCACCTGGGCCAGGCGGCGCAGGCCGGTGGTGGTCATCTCCTCGGGGGAGACCAGCACCACGTCGGGTGCCTCGGCCACCACCTGCTCGACCACCTGGGTGGGGTGGTCCACCAGGACCACCTTGGGCTCCGGGGACTGCTGGCGTGCCGCCCGCTCGATGTCGTGGGAGAAGGTTCCCTTGCGGTCCACGACCAGCACGGTCAGGGGCGCGACCTCTTCTTCTTCTTCTTCTGGTTCTTCTTCGTCTTCTAGCTCGGGCCCGTCGTTGAACTGGGTGATGAAGCGGGCCCCCCCGAAGGGGGGCCGCTCATCAGCGTGGTGCGATTCGTCGTCGTAGGTCATTGCTGCCCCCTACTTGGTGATCGACGTAGCCACCTGGCCGGTGGTAACGGCGGGCGGGTCGCCGGGGTGAACCAGGGAGAACCACAGCTGCTCGTACTGCACAGCGACCAGGAGCTTCTCGGTGTCGGTTGGGGACAGCGCCAGCGTCCAGACCTCGGGGCCGGTGGCCGGCACCGGGGCGACTGCGGCCGGGGTGTTGGCCACCACGGTCGAGAGCACGCCCACGTTGGAGAGCAGCAGGCGGGCCGACTGCTCAGCCGGGGCACCGGGCACGATGCCGGCAATGTCCCGGCTCGTCATGAAGATGTTCACCTTGTCGCCCGGGCTGACGTAGCCGGCCACGTCCTGCGGGTTCGGCACGTTGACGCTGACGGCGTTCATGCCGGCGGGGATCACCAGGCCGCTGGTGTCGGTGCTCGGGGTGCCGGCGGTGCCGAACTGCGAGGTGGTGAGGACTTCGCCGGGCTCAAGGCGGCGCAGGGACACCAGGCCGGTCAGCTGGGTCAGGGAGGTGACGGCGTCTGCCGGGCGGGCCGCGGTCGGGACCGAGGTTGCCTTGATCTCGCCGGTGAGGCCGCTGCCGGTGGTGCCGGCGGTGATCGGTGCGGTGACAACGTAGGCGCCGACGCTGCTGCCGCTGGCGGCGCCTGCGGAGCCGCGCAGGTTGTGGGCGTACACGAAGACCATCAGGGCCCCCAACAGCGCCACGGCGACGCCGGCCCCGATGATGGTGGTCGATCGGCTGTGCATGGTCCTCGTCCTTTCGTTCAGTCCGCCGCCTTCATCTGGGAATGGCGGGTCCGGCAAGGTATGGGTACTTCGTTGCTGAATTCCTGAGGAATTTCTTATGCTTCTCCTGCGCGCAAAAACCGTGAGCCTTGAAGCGGCGCACGGCCTGTGCAGCTCGGAACATCGACGATCGCGCCGTTCATGACGAGGGTTCCACCCCCGTTGCCCAACCGAGCGTCCAATCTCGGGTCAGGTCTCCGATCTGCCGGTCCGCCGTACGGGCGGGGGGCGGCGATCCTCAACATGAACGTCGACTCCTTCGCTGGGCCGTCCGGAGTGAAGGGGCTGCGCCGGGCCGGCCGGCAGGTGGTGCCCGGCCGGCCCGGGTGAAACCATGGAACTGGTGGTACCGGTGCTGCGTGTTGCTCGTGGAGCTCGCTACTAGCAGGCGAGCGGGGCTGCCGCGGCCGTGGCGTTCACGGGCAGGTCGCTGGCGACGCAGTTGAAGGTGCCCTTGACCTTGTTGCCGAGGGTCGTGACGGCGACGATGATCACAACGGCGATCAGTGCAACGAGAAGGCCGTACTCAACGGCCGCGGCGCCCCGCTCGGCACCATTGCGCAGGGCCGCGATCCGGGCCTGCATCCACAGGGTGAGCTGCATCAAGGTGGTCACCTTCCTTTCGAAGTTCCTACAACCGACTGGACACCTACTGGTGAAGCTTGTGAACCGATTCCGCTCGCATTTCCCGGGTTCTGCTTTGTCATTCCGCTGGAACATTCACAGTTATCGGTAGAGAAATCGGCGATCCGCATAGACCCTTGGGAGGGTTTCTCACTGGTACCAACGCGCGGGATCGGGTGCCGTTTGGCCGAGCGCCCGGTAGTCACAAAAGAACCCCTGCATGGCCCGTCCGGATCCCCCGCCATCACCCGGTTGGGTGAGATTGGCCCCAAGAACCGGGCAAATCGGGTGCCGTGACCGGCCCGAACGGAGGCGCGGGCGGGCCCAGGTGGGTGAGGCGCGATAGTCCCGCGCCCGGCGTCCCCAGGGTGCAAGAGCCGTCTCAGGCCTGGTGGCGGCCGTGGGAGCGCCGCTGTGCCGCCCGACCGAGGCCGGCGGCCAGGAGCACCGCCAAGGCGCCGAGGGCCGCCACGGGCCACGGGATGCCCGTCCTGCGCGCGGTGAGCACGGCCCGCCCTGCGGCCAGGGGCTGCCCCGGGCGGCCACCGGATCCCGCCTTCGGGGCGCTAGCGCCCGGCGTGGCCGGAGCGACGATCGGGGTGGCGTCCGGTGCCGGGGTCGCCGGGGGCGGCGTGGGGGTTGGTGCGGCCGGCGTGGGGGTTGTTGTGGCCGCCGCGGCGGGGTGTGAAGCGGTGGTGGCGTGGGCCGCCGGTGGTGGCGGCGCTCCCGCCGCTCGGATGTCCACGAAATCCTCGGTCACGTAGACGTAGCCGATGCTGTCCCGGGCGATCCCGATGCCCACCTCGTTGAACAGCGGATAGAGGATGTTGGAGCGGTGCGTGGGGCTGGCCATCAGGGCGGCGTCGGCCTCGTCGAGGGTGTAGGCCATGCCCACGTTCTCGCCGTTGACGTACGCGTTCACGGTCTGGTGCGCCAGGTCGACGAAGCCCGAGTAGTTGTGCCAGATGTCCCGGGCCGCCGCCATGTCGGCCGAGTGGGCCATCGCCACCGACTCTGCCCACGGCTGCGTGGTCAGCGAGCCCAGCCCGGCCGCCGCCCGCTCCGAGTTGAGGTCGGCCAGGAGGGCGGCCTGCATTTGCGGGACGGTCCGGGTCTCAGTGGGCAGGTTGATCTGGGGCGCGCCCGATGCCGGGCTGGTGAGCGACACGATCGGCGGCAGCGTCAGCTGCGGCAGCGGCGACGGCAATGGGATCGTGATGGGGCTGGACCCCGACCCGGTGCCGGATGCCGCTGCCGGCCCGGCAATGGCGGCGGACAGAGCGGCGGCCGACAGCACGGCGCCCAGCACGGGCACCACCATCCTTGCCCTCGACGCCCGCATGGCTGCCTCCTTTCCGTAGTGGGGAGGGCCGGATTCGGGCGTGGTGCGGGCCCGGGCTGGCCCCTACTTGGAGGTATCGGGACGCACGCGACCCACCTTCATGACGCGAAAGGGTGCTTGTGATGGCCCGGACGGACTAGTGCTCGGCCAGGCCCTCGCGGAGGAGGTCGGCGGTGCGGAACCGGGCGGCGAGCAGGGCGGGGCCGGCGGCGATGAGCTCGGCGGCGAGCAGGGTGCCGGCGGCGATGAGGGCCAGCTGCCCCCACGGGACGACGACGTCGGCCACCACGCCGAACCCGTGGGCGAACAGGATCCAGGCCCCCCGCCCAGCCGCCACGCCCAAGGGGACGCCGGCCAGCAGCCCGAAGGCCAGGACGGCCAACGACTGCCAGGAGACCGCGGCCGCCGCCTGGCGGCGGACGAACCCGAGCGCCTTCAGAGTCCCCACCTCACCCCGCCGGCGGCTGACGCCGGCCACCAGGACGTGGGCGAGCGTGGCGAGGGCGAAGACGATGACCATCAGCCCCAGCAGGGCGGGGAAGTTGACCGCGTTCCCGAAATTGATCAGGGAGGTGGGCGGGTTGGCGCTGGCCGGCTGCAGCTGCAGGTAGTAGAGAGGGTCGGCCGGATCCTGCGCCCGGGCCTCCAACCGGGCGAGGCCCCGCCGCCCGGCCGGACTGTCGGCGAACGTGATGAAGACGGTGGGAGCCATCCTCGGGTCGCACTGGTCCGGCGGGCACCCGGCGGCGATCAGCGCGGGGATCACCATCGCCGCCCCGTTGCCCAGCCCGCCGTTGGACGAGTCGAATCCGGCCGGCAGCGCCACCTCGCCGACCACCCGCACGCTCACTGTGGCCGACACCGGGGCCAGGGGGATCGTCGCCCCGACCCGGGTGTGCAGCTCGCGCATGGTCGAGGCCCCCAGCGCCACCTCCCCGGGTCCCGCCGGGGCGCGCCCGGCGACCACCGACAGGGTCAGCGGGCCCCGGAGCGACTCCAGGCCCAGGATGCTGACCGGTCGGGAGCCGGAGGTACCGCCACCAGCGCCGCCGATGCTGATCTGCGCCACTCCGGGCAACGTCGCCACGTCGCTGCGCAGCAACTGGATGACATCGGTCCCCGGCGGCGGTCTGGTGCCCCCACCGGGCGTGGCGAGGCTGAAGTCGTTGCCGTACAGCGCCGGCGTGGCCAACAGGTGGGTGAGCCCGGCGCCGAACACGGCGGCGCCGACCAGGGCGCTGATCCCGAGGGTGGCCCCAAGCAGGGCCGACCCCGGGGGCGTACCCCCGGGCCCGGGGGCACGTTCGAGGGCCCACCGGGTGCCGATGACCGCGGGCGGGGACCCCCCGCTCCGGGCGACCGACGCCGCGATGCCGGAAGGGTGTCGCGCTGGCCCAGCTTCCGATGCGTGGGTGCCCCGCGGCGCCCGGGCCCGGCGCCAGGCGGGCAATGCGCCCGCCAGCGTGACCATCAGAAGCACCGCCAGCCCCCCCAGAAGCAATACCGGCGCGTCGAAGGCCAGCCCGGGCGCGATTTCGGCCACCCGGGCCACGCCCACCGGGGTCAGGGGCGACAGGGCGAAGGCGACGGCGATTGCTCCGGCGGCGCCGGCCACGCCGACCACCACCGCGCGCCCCATGCCGTAGACAAGGAGGGCCGCCGGACCCATGCCCAGCGCGCTCAACGTGGGCAGGGCTCCTGCCTCCGCGGCCGCCTGCCGGGCCAGCCCCTGGGCCACCACCGCTACGGCGCCGAGGGCGGCCAGGGCCGCCAGGATCCACCACCCGATGACCTGTGGGTGCAGGGAGTGCTCGACCACGCGGTACGCACTGCCGGCCGACACCACCAGGATGTTGCCGAAGCCCGGCTGGACGCCGGGGAGCTGCTGCAGCGCGGTCTCGGCGGCGGTCGTGCCCCCCGGCCGCACCCGGAGCAGCTGCAGGTTGACCGAAAGGGTCCGGGGCGCCTCCGCCCGGGCGAACGCCGGCGTTGTCTGCAGGAGGCCTCCGACGCCCACGGGAAGGCTGAGGCCCGCGATGTCGATGCCGACCACGTGCAGGGTCACCACCGGGCCGGTGCCCGGTGCGCTCTGCGTGGAGGCGAGGGCCTGGCCCGGGCCGTAGAACGAGACCCGGACCGTTGAGCCCACACTGAGGCCGGGAACCTTGCGCTCGAGCCCGTAGTCGGCCAGCACCTCGTCTGCCCGGTGGGGGTTGGGTTCCCGCCCGGCAATGAGGGCGGGAGCGAGACCGTCGGGACCGCCGGCCAAGCTGATGAGCGTGACCGCATTCTGGCTGGTGCCATAGGTGTTCCCGCCCACGGTGGCGCTGGCGAACAGATACGACGCGCCCGCATCCATCGAGACCACCCCCGGAAGGTGGCGAATCTGGCCGGGGGTGACCTGGGCATACCCGAGGTCGGGCGGGCCCCCGCTGACGACGATGATGTCCGGGCTCCGGGTCGCCGCTACCAGCTCCGGCAGGGCGGCCTCGGTCCGGCGCCCGGCGGCCAGCGCGGCGAGGCTGGCGCCCCCGGTGATGGCCACGAGCCCGGCGAGCGCGAGCCAGGACCGCAGCCGGCTCCGCAGTGCGGCCCGGAACACCATGCCCGCCGCCCCACTCCCGGCACCCATCGCGCCCGGAGCGTACGCCCGCAGCCAGGCCCAGTCGAGGGGGCTCGCCGGTGTCTTCCCAGTGGTGCAGGCCGCACCGGGCGGTACCGTAGAATCTGGCAAAGGTTGGGAGATGTCGGTTCCGGGGGGCGTGGATGAGGCTGGTTCGCTGGGTGGGTCCCATGCTCGCCGTGGGGCTCGCGGTGAATCTGCTGGCGGGCTGCTCGTCCAGGACCGCGTCCAGCTCGACCCCGCCGCCGACGTCCGCTCGGGGCGCCAGCGCCAGCCCGACAGCCGGGGCGAGTGGTGGCCCGAGCACTGGTGGCGGCGCACCGGGGAGCCCCTCGGCTGCGTCGGGCGCCCCGCAGAACCTCGTCGTCACGGACGCCCTCCGGGCCGATCTCCTTCGGGCGGGCGCCCAGTCGCACAGTCTCCCGGTGTCCGACTACACCGGCCTCGAGGCCGGGATGACCTACTACGCCCTCGACCCCGGCACCGGCATCTACTGGGCGGGGGCGGCCCTGGTTCCCTCCTCCAGCTCCATCCCGGCCCAGGTGGCCAACCAGGACGACGGCGCCTACCTCCTCTTTGAAAAGGTGCCCGGCGGGCAGTGGGTGGCGCACGACGACGGCTACGGTGCCCAGCCCGGGAGCGGCTGCCCGGCGCCGCTGCCGGCGGCGATCATCGCCCTGTGGCACTGGGACGCCGCCACCTGCCATCCGGCCACCGCACCGCCGGCGTCGACCCCCGCCGGTTCCGCGACCAGCTTCACCGGGTCCTGGACGGTGCACGGCGAGGTGCTGCAGATTGCGGCGACCTCTGCCACCTTGGTCTCCAATCTCGGCCCGTGCTCGCCGCCCGCCCAGGGCCTGTGCCATGAGACCGACACCATGTCGGCCTCCCAGGGCGCGGGGGGAGCGGTCCTGACGCTGGCGGTGACGTCGGTGGCCTTCGGTGACGGCAACGGCGGGCCGGCCACCGCCGCCGAGGCGGGCACGCCCGTGGCCGCGGTGGGCGATTCCCTGCAACTCACTGTCAGCGCCCCCGGCCTGCTGAAGCGGGCCATCGTCCACGGGTTTGCCGGGATGGCGGCTGGCAACCCGTACTTCTGCGGCGCCGGGGTGAGCCCGGCCAACCAGCAGCTCTGCGGCGCCTGATCTCCCGGCGGATAGCCCGAGGATTGCAGCAGGATTGCCGGAGGATTGCCGGGCCACGGTGATCCAGCGCGTGTACCGTTAGTAGCGAAATGACCGGCTGCACGAGCTCTTCTGCTTTGGGGCCGCAGCCCTGATGCGCAAGTGGCTGGTGGGGGCTCTGGTCATCGCTGTGCTGGTGGGGGCAGGCATCGTCATCTACCTGCACACGCTCCCGCTCAACAGCCCGACCCAGGTTGCTGACGCCTACATCCGGCGCTGGGATGCCCAGGACTGGGGCGGCATGCGGGCGCTGGTCCGCCGCCCCCCCGCCGGGTTCAGGCAGGACCACACCCAGGTGATGAGCGACCTGCAGGTCTCCTCGCTCAAGGTCTCCGGCCAGCCGGCGGTGGTGGCGGGCAAGGTTGCCCAGGCGTCGGTCACCGTCACCCTCGACCTCAAGGGCCTGGGATCGTGGACCTACCAGAGCGTCGTGCACCTCTCGGAGCAGCAGCGCCGGTGGGAGGTGGACTGGTCGCCCGCCACCATCTTCCCCAAGCTGACCGCCGGCGAGCGTTTCACCCGCCACCTGACCTGGGCCACCCGGGCGCCCATCCAGGGGCGGGACGGCAGCGTGCTGCAGGGGTCGACCCCGGTGGAGAGCATTGGGGTGGAGCCCGCCGCCATCGCGGACATCGGCGCCGTCGAGGCTGCCCTGCAGCAGTTCGCCGGAGTGGTATCGGCGACGGTGACCAATGCCATCCACGCGCCCGGCGTCCAGCCCACCTGGTTCCTGCCCCTGACCACACTGCGCCCGGATGCTTTCTCGGCGGTCAAGTCCAAGCTGGCGGTGCCCGGGATCATCACGGAAGCCTCCAGCGCCCGGCTGCCGATCAGCGACGGGTTCGCCCTCCCGGTGCTGGGCACCACTGGCCCCATCACCGCCCAGTTGCTCGGCCACTTCGGCCCCCCGTACGTCACCGGCAGCGTCGTGGGGCTGTCGGGCCTCGAGCTGGCCTACGAGCGGCAGCTGGCCGGGACGCCGTCGGCCGATATCGAACTCGTCGACTCCTCGGGCAAGGCGGTGGGGGGCTCCCTGGACCACTTCCAGGGCACCGCCCCCAAACCGGTGCAGATCACCCTCGACGCCGCCACTCAAAGCGCCGCCGAGCAGGCCTTCGCCGGGGTGACCCAGACCGCCGCCCTGGTGGCGGTGGACGCCGCCACGGGGGAGATCCGGGCGGTGGTCAACCGGCCCGCCGGCGGCTTCGATCGGGCGCTGGACGGCAACTACCCGCCCGGTTCCACCTTCAAGATCGTGACCACCGAGGCGTTGCTGGCCAAGGGCGACCCGCTCTCAATGCCCATCACCTGCCCCACCCAGACCGTCATCGACGGGAAGACCTTCAAGAACATCGAGAACGAGCAGTTCGGCAACATCGATCTGCAGACCGCCTTCGTGCAGTCGTGCAACACCGCCTACGTGCAGATGGCATCGACGCTGTCGGCGACCCAGATGGAGCAGGCGGCCTCCCTGCTGGGCTTCAACGCCCCCGAACCCCTGGGCCTGGCCTCCTCCGGCGCCAGCTACCCAGCCCCCAAGGACATCGTGGACCAGGATGCCTCGGCCATCGGCCAGGGCCGGGTGCTGACCTCCCCGGTCCACATGGCCAGTGTGGCGGCGGCGGTGGCGTCGGGGGCCTGGCACCAGCCGACGCTGGTCTCCGGCGAGAGCGCCACGGCAACCGTTCACCAGCTGGACCCGGGTGTGGCGGCCAACCTCCGCACCCTCATGGGCCTGGTGGTCACCCAGGGGACCGGCAAGGCGGCCGCGGTGGCGGGCGACCCGGTCTTCGGCAAGACCGGTACCGCCGAGTTCGGCACCGCCAACCCCCCGAAAACGCACGCCTGGTTCGTGGGCTTCCGGGGAGGCCTGGCCTTCGCCATCATCGTGGAGGGCGGCGGCGTGGGCGGCGTGGTGGCGGCCCCGATCGCGGCGAGGTTCCTCTCGGCGCTGCCGGGCTCCTGAGGTCGAGTGGCGCCTGACTGCGCCCTTGTTGGGAGCTCGTGCGAGTTTGACCGCCAAAATGGCGGCGAACCTCGCACGAAACGTGCGCAGACGCTGGTGCCGGCGAGCCCGGCGGCCTACTCCTCGGCTGCCGCCTTCGCCCGGTGGTAGGCCCGCAGCCGCTTGCGCTGGTCCAGCTCTCGCTTGCGCAGACGGATGCTGACCGGCGTCACCTCCACCAGCTCGTCGTCGGCGATGAACTCCAGCGCCCCCTCCAGCGACATCTGCCGGGGCGGCACCAGGCGCAGCGCCTCGTCGGCGGCGTGGGTGCGGATGTTGGTCTTCTTCTTTTCCTTCGTGGGGTTGACGTTCATGTCGTCGGGTCGGGCGTTCTCCCCGATGATCATGCCCTCGTACACCTCCACCCCCGGGCCGACGAACATCTCGCCCCGCTCCTGGAGGTCGTAGAGGGCGTAGGAGGTGGTCTCGCCCGGCTTGTCGGCCACCAGCACCCCGCTCATGCGGTGGGTGATCTCGCCCGCCCAGGGCTCGTAGCCGGCGAAGATCGAATGGATGACGGCCGTGCCCCGGGTCTCGGTCAGCATCTCGGAACGGAAGCCGATCAGGCCGCGGGCCGGGATCAGGAACTCGAGGCGCACCCAACCGCTGCCGTGGTTGACGACATTGGTCATCCGCCCCTTGCGCAGGGCCAGGGACTGCGTGACGACGCCGACGAAGGTCTCCGGGAGGTCCAGCACCAGCTCCTCCATGGGCTCGAACACCTTGCCGTCCACCAGGCGGGTGATGACCTCGGGCTTGGACACCTCCACCTCGTAGCCCTCCCGGCGCATGCTCTCGATGAGGATGGCCAGCTGCAGCTCGCCCCGGCCCCGGACCTCGGTGCGGTCGGGCGAGCCGGTGTCCACCAGGCGGATCGACACGTTGCCCAGGATCTCCCGCTCCAGGCGGGCCTTCAGGTGGCGGCTGGTGACGTACTTGCCCTCCCGGCCGGACATCGGCGAGGTGTTCACCCCGAAGGTCATGCGCAGGGTCGGCTCGTCCACCTCCAGTGACGGCAGCGGCCGGGGGTCCTCGAGGCTGGCGATGGTGTCGCCCACCGTGACGTCGCCCAGGCCGGCGATCGAGCAGATGTCGCCCTGGGCGGCGGACTCGATCTCGGCGTAGGACAGCCCGGTGTGGGCCAGCATCTTGGTGATGCGCGCCTGCTCGATGGTGCCGTCCCGGCGGCAGACCGCCACCCGCTGCCCGGTGGCCACGGTGCCGTTCCACACCCGGCCCACCGCCAGGCGCCCGACATAGGGGTCGGCGGCCAGGTTGGTCACCATGAACTGCAAGGGTGCCTCGGGGTCGTAGGTGGGCGGCGGGGTCACCTCGGCGATGACCTCGAACAGGGGCTGGAGGTCCAGGCCCGGCACGGCGAGGTCCCGGGTGGCCGTCCCCTTGCGGGCGTCGGTGTAGATCACCGGGGCGTCGAGCGCCGACTCCTCGGCGTCCAGGTCGATGAGGAGGGCGTAGATGTCGTCCAGCACCTCGGCGATGCGGGCGTCCGGCCGGTCGATCTTGTTGATCACCGGGATGACCGGCAGCTTGCGGGCCAGCGCCTTGCGCAGCACGTAGCGGGTCTGGGGCAGCGGCCCCTCGGAGGCGTCCACCAGCAGCAGGGCCGAGTCCACCATCTGCAGCGTGCGCTCCACCTCGCCGCCGAAGTCGGCGTGGCCGGGGGTGTCGCAGATGTTGATGTGGAGGCCGCCCCAGGTGATGGCGGTCTGCTTGGCCAGGATGGTGATGCCCCGCTCCCGCTCCTGGTCCATCGAGTCCATGACCCGCTCGACGACCTCCTGGTTCTCCCGCCAGACGCCCGACTGGCTGAGCATGGCGTCCACCAGGGTGGTCTTGCCGTGGTCGACGTGGGCGATGATGGCGACGTTGCGGACGTCCTCGCGGCGCGCCTGGGCTGCGGACCCGGCGCTCACCGGATCCGTCTCAGGACTCTCCTCAGCCGAAGCACTCATGCCGCCAGGGTACCGTGCTGCCGCGTGGAGCCCAGCGGGCACCCAATCAGTCTGCGACCCGGACCCCGATCCCCGGCCCCCGCCTCGGCTCCCGGGCCCGGCCACGGTACCTTGGGTGCACATGAGTACCGGATCCGGCATGCGAGCGGCAGCCAGGAACATCTACCGCACGCCTGGGCTCCCGCCCGGGATGAAGGCCAAGCCGGTCAACATCCGGAAGGCCGCCCGCCGGGTGGTGAAGATCTTCAAGCCCTACCGGGCCGAGATCGGGGTCCTTGCCGTCACCATCGTCGTCACCTCCGGCCTCGGCATCATCAACCCGCTCCTGATCAAGGAGGTCTTCGACAAGGCCCTCTTCGGCACCGGCAGCGTGGGGAAGTCGTGCGCCGGCACGCCGTGCCCGAACCTAGGCCGCCTCTACGTCTACGTGGCCCTGATGGTCGGGATCCCGCTGGTCACCAGCCTCATCGGCATCGGCCAGACCTACCTGTCCAACTCCATCGGCCTCCGGCTCATGCGGGACCTGCGCAACGACCTCTATGCGCACCTGCAGAAGATGGCGCTGCGCTTCTTCACCTCCACCCGCACCGGGGAGATCCAGTCCCGGCTCACCAACGACGTCGCCGGGGTGCAGACGGTGGTGACCGACACCGCCTCCACCATCCTGGCCAACGTGGTGATCATCACCAGCTCGCTGGTGGCGATGCTGGTGCTGTCCTGGCAGCTCACCGTGGTGTCGCTGTGCCTGGTGCCGATCTTTCTCGTCTTCACCTGGAAGGTGGGCAAGGCCCGCAAGGAGGTGCAGTCGATTGCCCAGCAGTCGCTGGCCGACCTCACCGCCATCGCCGAGGAGACGCTCTCGGTGTCCGGGGTCCTGCTGGCCAAGGTCTTCGGCCGCCAGCGCCATGAGATCGCCCGCTTCCGGGACGAGAACGACCGCCTGACGCAGGTGCAGCTGCGCCAGCGCCTCATCGGCCGCTACTTCTTCGCCCTGGTGGGCACCTTCTTCTCCATCACACCGGCCATCGTCTACCTGGTGGCGGGCCTCGTCATCCACCGGGACGGCGCCCACGCCGTCGGCGTGCTGAGCGCCGGGTCCATTGTCGCCTTCACCACCCTGCAGTCCCGCCTGTTCTTCCCCATCGGATCGATGTTGCAGGTAGGGCCGGACATCCAGTCCTCGATGGCCCTCTTCGAGCGCATCTTCGAGTACATGGACATGCCGGTCGAGATCGCCGACGCCCCGGACGCCATATCCCTCACGCCCCAGGAGGTGCGGGGCGAGGTCGTCTTCCGGGACGTCTCGTTCCGCTACGAGGCGCCCCGCGAGCGGCCGCCGGCCCCGGCGCCCTCCCAGAACGAGAACGGGGAGGCCCCGGAACCGGGGCCGGGCAGCGAGGGCCCCCGGGAATGGACCCTGGAGCACATCGACCTCGACATCCAGCCCGGCCAGCTCGCCGCCCTGGTGGGGCCCTCCGGGGCGGGCAAGACGACGATGACCTACCTGGTCCCCCGCCTCTACGACGTCCAGGAGGGGGCGGTGGAGATCGACGGGATCGACGTGCGCCGGCTGTCGCTCGAGTCCATCGGCGACCTCATGGGTGTGGTGACCCAGGAGACCTACCTCTTCCACACCTCGATCCGGCGCAACCTGGAACAGGGCCGACTGCAGGCCACCGACGCCGAGCTGGAAGCTGCCTGCCGGGCGGCCTTCATCCACGAACGGATCATGGAGCTGCCCGAGGGCTACGACACGGTGGTCGGGGAGCGGGGCTACAAGCTCTCGGGCGGCGAGAAGCAGCGCCTGGCCATCGCCCGGGTCATCCTGAAGAACCCCCGCATCCTCATCCTGGACGAGGCGACCTCCAGCCTGGACACGACGTCGGAGCGCCTGGTGCAGGAGGCCCTGAAGCCGTTGATGCAGCACCGGACCACCATCGCCATCGCCCACCGGCTGTCCACCATCCTCTCGGCCGACGTCATCTTCGTGGTCGAGCGGGGCCGGATCGTCGAGCGGGGCACCCACGAGCAGCTGGTGCGCCTCGGCGGGCTCTACGCCCAGCTCTACGAGCAGCAGTTCCGGGGCGGGCTGGTGGAGGCGGAGTGCGAGGATGGCCTCGTGCTCTCCACCGGCGCGGTCGTGCCCTCGGGTCCGGCCGCCCTCTAGCGGCCCGGACCGCCGTGCACGGGGTCGCCCCGGCCCACCCCCGCGCAGGGGAGGGGACGCCTCACCCTCCCCCGTGCTGGGAGCGGCTGGACTGGGGGCTGCTGGCGGGGGCCACCGCCCTGGGGGCGGTGCTCCGCTTCTGGGGGCTCGGCTTCCCGCACCGCTTCGTCTTTGACGAGACCTACTACGCCAAGGACGCCTGCCTCTACCTCGGGCGGAGCCTCGCCAGCTGCCAGGCCCCACATCCGGCCACTGCCAGCGGTGCCCTCGGCATCGGGCCGGAGCAGTCCTTCGTGCACCCCGAGCTCGGCAAGTGGCTGATCGCCGCCGGGGAGAAGCTGGTGGGCTACACCTCGTTCGGGTGGCGGCTGATGCCGGCGCTGTTCGGGACCGGGCTGGTGGTGCTGGTGTTCCTGTTGGGGCGGCGCCTCTTCGGACGCTGGGGCGGGGCGGTGGGAGGCTTCCTGGCGGCCACCGACTTCGTCCTCATCACCCAGAGCCGGCTGGCGATGCTGGATGTCTTCCTCGCCTTCTTCGTGGTGCTGGGCTTCTTCTTCGTGGCCCTGGAGCGAGAGCGGGTGGTGCGCCAGCGCATCGCCAGTGACGCAGCAATCGACGTCCGCTGGCGCGTGGCCATCGGCGCCGCCCTGGGGGCGGCGAGCGCGGTGAAATGGTCGGGTGCCTACGCCCTGGCCGGCGCCGGGCTTCTGGTGGCGGCCTGGGCCTTCGGCACCGCCCGGCGCCGGGGGGCGAGCCCGGTCCCCGAGTTGGCCGCCACCGCGGCTGCGGTTGGCGGGCCGGCCGTCGTGGTCTACCTGCTGAGCTACGGACGCTGGTTCGCCGGCCACCACTGGTCATTCAGGGTGTTCCTCACCCTGCAGCACGCCATGGAGTCCTACCAGGCCCACCTGAGCCAGCCCCACCCCTACCAGACCTCGGCGTGGACCTGGCCCTTCGCCATCCACCCCATCGCCTACTGGCACCTGCCGGGAAACCCGGGCGCCCACCAGATCCTGCTGATGCCCAACCCGCTGGTGTGGTTCGCCGCCCTCCCGGCGGGGGCCTGGTGCCTGTACCGGGCGCTGCGCCGCCACGGCGCGGCGGAGGGCATCGTCATGACCGGCTGGCTGGCCCAGTACCTGCCCTGGCTGGCGGTGACCCGGCCCCTGTTCTTCTTCTACCTGACGCCGGTGGTGCCCTTCATGGACCTGGCGCTGGCCGGTTCCCTGGTGGCCCTGGCAGCCACCTCGCCGTCCCGGCGCCGGCTCGCGGCGGTGTTCCTGGCCGCAGTGGTGGTGGTGCTGATCTACGACTACCCGGGCCTGGTGGGGGCGCTGCACCCGCACCTGCTCTGAGCGGCTCTAGCCGCCCCGGGCTGCCTTGGCCTCGGCCACCACCCGGCGGATCTGCGCGAAGTGGGCGTCCTCGTGGGACAGCCCGCGCACGAAGCGCTCCCGGGCCTGCGCCCAGCTGGGCACGGTCTCGTCCTGGTCAACGTCCTTGGGGGGGAGCGCCGGCCACATCTGCAGGCTGGCCAGGCGCATGCGCCGGCTGTCGGCCAGGCGCCTCCGGCACTGCTCGGCCGTGGTGACGCTCTGCCAGGGCACCTCCCAGCGGGACCGGCCGTGGAAGGGAACCCCCCGGGCCAGCTCGCAGGCGAGCGCTGCCGACTCCTCCGCCGAGGCGGTGACATGCACGATGAGGTGGCCCAGGGTCCACGCCAGCGACATGTCCTCCGGGTCGGCGGCGTCGGCGTCGAAGGCGTCCGGATCGGAGGGGACGAACACCACGTCGGCGTCGGTGATGCCTTCCAGGAGTCCCTCGACGACGGCGATGGAGGACCGGGTGGCGTCCTCCAGGTCCGCCACGCCGAGATCCTCGACCAGGTGGGCCAGCGTCGTTTCCCGGGTCCGGACCCGGGAGAAATCGAGAGCCATGTCTCTTACCATACCCGGCTAGCCGAGCAAATCAGCTGGCTACCCGCAGGTCAGTTCCGCCACCGGTGCGAGGGGCTCTCAGTAGCCGTAGTTGTAGGTGGGCTGCGGGCTGGGCGGCGCCGCCGTCGGCGAGGGGGCAGGGGCGGTGGTGTGGGTGGCCACCGGCGCCGGCGTCGTGGTGTGGACCGCCGGCGGGACGACCGACTTCACCGGCGCCGGGCTGGGCGAGGGTGCGGGCGAGGGTGCCGGGGGAGCCATGACCGTGCCCGAGACCGACAGGGTCTCCCAGGTGCCGCCGAAGCTGTGGATGCCCTGACCGGTGGCCACGCCCGGGGAAGCGTCCCCCGAGTAGGTGTAGACCGGGTAGCCGCCGAAGGTGACGTGGCTCTTGCCGGCGGCATCCTTCACCGTGCCCAGCTGGGAGGCATCCACCCCCGGCCCCGCCGTGGCGGCCTTCACCCCCGAGGGCAGCTCGGTGTCCGGCCAGACGGCGGTGCACCCGTTGGCATCGGTGCAGGTGATGTTCCCGCCCGCCTCCGAGCTGAGGGCGTAGAGCGTGCGTCCGGACCCGTTGACCACCACGGTGCCCAGGCCCGGGACTAGGGCCTCGTTGATGCTGACTCCGGGCGGTGTCTTGGGGGTGTTCCCCGACCCCGTCGAGGTCTTCTTGGCGCACGCCGCCAGGGTCAGCGTCGCGGCTGCCGCCAGGCAGCCGGCGGTCATCCAACGGCTGGCCCGCAGCGGGCTGGTGGAGCGGAACGTACGCATCGACGAGGCCTCCTCTCCCGACGCCTGCTCGGACTGCGACGCCGGCGAACGCCGGTAGTACGCCGGGCGCGCCGGAAGGGATTGCCCGTGGCGCAGCGGCGGCCACGCCGACCCCTTCAGCGAGGAGTCTGGTCCGGGCAATCCCTCCGGTGCAAACCCAGTTCCCGGGGCTGGGTCCCCGGGGCGTGGGAATGCCTGAGCGGTGCGGCGGCGGACAGTACTGCAGCGCCCGCACGGAGCCGAGCCCCGCCGGGAAGCCGGCCCTACCGGGGCGGCTGCCAGGTGCTGGTCCCGCTCCTGCCCGCCCGGCCCAGTCCGCCTGCCCGGCCCGCCCGGGAGCCGGCCAGCGACGCCGAGCGGGGAGGCCGGGGGCCGCGGATCCCCACGCTGGGCGTCGGCTGGTGGCCCAGGCGGTGGGCGAACACCGAGGCGGCGCCGAAGCAGGAGCCTGCCGTGAGCAGGATCCCGAGGATCAGGCCCAGTACCGGGGCAGGGGAGGAGTGGGACACCGGGGTAGTCGCCACCGAGGCCTTGGCCGCCAGGGCAGCCGGTTTGGCGGGAGCCGGTGCACCGGGCGGCGGGGCCGGGGTAGTCGGCACCGCGAGGGGAACTGCGGCGGCAGCCGGGACCGGCGCCGGAGTCGCCGGGGTCACCGGGACCACCACCGCAGGCTTGGGGGCCGGGGCGGGGGGAGGCGCCACGGCCGGCTTGGGAGCGGCCGGCTTGGGAGCGGCCGGCTTCACAGGGGCGGCGGCCACGGCAACATGCGTGGAACCGCCGGGAATCTGGGCGAAGTCCTCCGTCAAATACACCCAGTTACGGGAGTCCAATGCCACGCCGACACCCACGTAGTTGAAGCGGGAATCGAGCAGGATGTCTCGGTGTGCAGGATCTCCCATGAGCAGCTGCTCGATGGCCGAGAGCGTGCTGTCCATCCCGACATTCTCACCGAGGTAGAGAGCGTTCATCGCCAGGTGACCAGCGCTGATGAAGCCGGTGATGTTGTGAAAGATGTTCTGGGCTGCCGCCATGTCCTCGCTGTGCTGGGTGGCCACACCGGTGGCCCAGGGCTGCAGCGCCACCGGGCCCACGCCCGCGGCCGCCCGCTGGGCATTGATGAACGACAGGTCCTGCGACTGCAGGTCGGCCGGGCTGGGCGGCGGGCCTGCGGGCTGCGACGGGGCCGGGGCGACGACCGGGGTCTCGCCACCGGAGCTTGCAAGTGCGGCGCTGGCAGGGGCCATCAGCGAGAATCCGGCCACTCCAAGCACCATGAATCCAACCAAACGGCGGTGCATTTAGACTCCTCTCCGGGGACCAGCACCCGGACTCCGGGTCGCAAGGTGGTGGTCCTATGGATGAGTTATCGGCCCTGCAGCCGCCGTTGAGATGGGCTCTTGGTGTCATTTTTGGCTGGGAGAAACTAGGGATGACGGATGCACCCAGGGGACCCCTCGGGAAGGGGAATGGGCGACGTGCGTTAGCGCCAATTAGCTAGGGGTTTCTCCGCCATTTGGGGGAGGTGATGTGCCCCGTGGGGGCCAACCTGAGGGGATGCTCAGGTTGGCGTCAGGCGGTGGGCGGGTCCAGCGGGATGACGGGCGAGGTGGCATGCGCCAGGGCGGCGGCGTCCTGCCCCCCGGAGGCGCCCGCGGCGATGGCAAGCACCTCATCGCCGTCGATGGTCTCCTTCTCCAGCAGCAGCGCCGTGAGGGCGTCCAGGCTGGCCCGGTGCTTGGTGAGCAGAGCGGTGGCTCGCTCGTCGGCCTCCTTGAGGAGGCGCTCGGCCTCCTCGTCGATCACCCGCTGCGTGTCCTCGGAGTACTGCCGGCTGGAGATCGGCTGGTCGCCCAGGTAGGCGGGATCCTCGGAGGAGAATCCCACCGGCCCCACCCGAGGGCTCATGCCGAACTCCCGCACCATCCGGAAGGCAAGCTGGGTGGCGCCCGCCAGGTCGTTGGCCGCCCCGGTGGAGACCTCGCCCAGTACGAGGCGTTCGGCCGCCCGGCCCCCCATGCGGATCGCCAGGGATTCCTGCAGGTAGCTCTCCGGGTACAGGTGGCGTTCGTCCACCGGGAGCTGCTGGGTCACCCCGAGGGCGTGGCCCGCCGGCAGGATGGTCACCTTGGACACCGGGTCGGAGTGGGGCGACAGGGCAGCCACCAGGGCGTGGCCGGCCTCATGGACCGCAACCGAGTTCTTCTCGTTGGGCAGCAGGGCATTCGACGCCTCGCGGCGTCCCAGCAGGATGCGGTCCCGGGCCTCGAAGAAGTCGTCCAGGCCGATGGTTTCCCGGCCCGCCCGGATGGCCACGATCGCCGCCTCGTTGACCAGGTTGGCCAGGTCGGCCCCGGAGAAGCCGGGCGTGCCCCGAGCCACCGCCTCCAGGTCCACTCCTGCTGCCAGCGTCTTGGTGGCGGCGTGCAGGCCCAGGATCAGCGTGCGCTCCTTCTGGTTGGGCAGCGGGATCTCCACCTGGCGGTCGAAGCGCCCCGGGCGCAGCAGGGCTTTGTCCAGGGTCTCGGGCCGGTTGGTGGCGGCCATCACCACGACGCCGGTCGACGGGTCGAAGCCGTCCATCTCGGCCAGCATCTGGTTGAGGGTCTGCTCGCGCTCGTCGTTGGCCACCACGGCCCCGCCCCGGCGCTGGCCGATGGCGTCGATCTCGTCGATGAAGATGATGGCGGGCGCCCGCTTGCGGGCCTCGGCGAACAGGTCGCGCATCCGGGAGGCACCGACGCCCACGAAGATCTCCACGAAGCTGGACCCGGTGACCGAGTAGAAGGGGACGCCGGCCTCACCGGCCACCGCTCGGGCCAGCAGCGTCTTGCCGGTGCCCGGCGGGCCGACCATCAGCACGCCCTTGGGGCCCACCGCCCCGATCTTGGTGTAGCGCTCGGGCTCCTTCAGGAAGTCGACCACCTCCTTGACCTCCTGCTTGGCGCCCTCGTAGCCGGCGACATCGGAGAAGCGGGTGGCCGGCTTGGTGGCGTCGTAGAGCTTGGCGCGGCTGCCGGTCAACCCACCGACCGACGCCATCTGGCGCCCGGCCCGGCGGCTGATCCACAGGAACAGCCCGAGGAAGAACAGCAGGGGCAGGAAGCTCAGGATGACGGACAACAGGGTGTCCGAGGCCGGCGGCTCGCCGGTGATCGCCACATGGTGCGCTTCGAGCAGGGGGGCCACCGTGTTGTCGGTCAGGGCCACCGGCAGCTGCGAGGTGTAGGACTTGCCGCTGGCCAGCTTGCCGGTGATGGCGCCGTTGGCGTCGATGGTGGCCGAGTGCACCTGGTCGCTGGTGACGTCGCCCAGGAACTGCGAGTAGGTGAGGCTCACCGGCGGCTTGGGGGCGCCCGCCACCCGGAGCAGCGACGCGATGGTGAGGGCGACGCCGGCCAGGATCAGCCAGTGCCGCCAAGCGGGCGGGCGTGGGGGTGCGGGGCCCCGGGCCCGGCGGTTCAGGCCGGGATCCGGCCCCCGTGCGGGCGAGGTCGGGTGATTCACCGCGGCACCTCCGGTGGCGGTCGATGTGTGTTCATGATACGGGCGGGCACCCGGGAGCCCCCTGAGTCCCGCCTGGGGAGTTCCTGTGCACCGGCTCAGGCCGGCGGCATGCCGCGGTCGGCAGGTCAGGCGACGGTGCGGGGTGCCTCCGCCCGGGTCAGCACCTCGGGGTGCTCCACCTCGGGATGCGAGGCGTCGGTGAATTCGACGAACCGGCCGGTGACGATGTAGGAAACCTGCTCGCCGATGTCGACGGCGTGGTCGCCGATCCGCTCGATCTCCCGGGCGATGAAATGCATGCCGATGCCCCAGCGCAGCATGGCGACGTCGCTGGTCTCCAGGATGCGGGCCAGCATGCCCCGGTTCAGGTGGTCGATCGAGGCGTCCATGACGGTGAGGTGCCGGCACAGGCGCACATCCCGCCGGGCGAAGGCGTCCCGGGCCGCAGCGAGCATCTTCAGGGCGACGGGGGTCTGCAGGGCGAAGACCGAGAGGATCTGGCGCTCGATGGCGAAGTAGTAGCCGTCCACGACGTCGTCGCCGGCGATGACCTCGTCGCACAGCCTGGCTTCGTCCTCGGACACCGCCCGCACGGCGCTCTCGACCAGGTCCTCGGCCGCCATGCCCATGTCCTGGATCTGCTGCTCAAGGTCCTCAAGTTGCTGGTGGAAATGCCGCCGTTGATCGCGCATCGACAGTGCCCTTCTACCCCAGGACAATGAAGGCCCCGCCCCTCGCGCACCATTGGTGTCTCGGCCGGCGCCGATATGCTTGCCCCCCTATGGCGCTCGGGGGGGTGACGGGCAGGGCGCGCCCTGCCCGTCTGGCGCTCATCCTCGTCACCGTGGTCCTGGCGTGCTGCGCCGTCGTGCGGGCCCGCACCGGGGCGCCCGCCGGCCGGGGGCCGACCGGGCCGGCGTCCCCGGCTGCCTCCCGGACCCAGGCCCTGCCGCTCATCGGCGCCTATTACTACTTGTGGTACCCCGAGAACCTGGCCGGGGGCAGCCTGGGCAGCCACCTGGCCCCACCGGCGGGCCCGGACCCATCGGACGAGATCTCCGCCAGCCCGGACGACGCCGCCCGGGCCATCAGCCAGGCGACGTCGGCGGGCGTCGACTTTTTCGCCCTCGATTACTGGGCCAATCGCCTGGATCTGGACGCCCGCATCGATTCGGGCTTCCTGCAGGCGCCCAACCTTTCCTCGACCCATTTCGCCATCAACTACGAGACCCAGGCCCTGGGGCCCAACGTGCCCTACCCGATCTCCACGCCGATGACGGCTGCCGCCCGGGCGACGCTGGTCGCCAACATGGTGGCCATCGCCCAGGACTACTTCAACAACCCGCAGTACCTGCGCATCGAGGGCCGGCCGGTGGTGTTCTGGTACCTCAGCCGGACCATGACCGGCGATGTCGCCGGGGCGGTGAACGCGGTGCGGGTTGCCCTGGCCAACATGGGCTACAACATCTACATCGTGGGCGACGAGGTGTTCTGGCGGGTGACCACCGTCAGCGGCACGGAAACCACGGCGCCGCAGGTGGACCGGGCCCGCCTGTTCGATGCGGTGACCTGGTACAACCTCTACGACGCCTCGACGCCCGCTTTGGCCGGGTACGGCTCGCAGTCGTCGTTCCTCAGTGCCTCCGAGGGCTTGGCCGACACCTACCGCACCGCCCTCGGCTCGCAGACGCCGGTGATCCCCGACGTGCTCCCGGGCTACAACGACCGGGCCACCCGCCCGAAGGAGAACCACCCGGCGATCCCCCGGCAATGGGGGCCGGGCGACCCCGACGGGTCGTTTCTGGCCCGTGAGCTGGAGGGCCTCGCCGCACCCAACATCGACCCCGACGTGCCGATGCTGATGGTGACCACCTGGAACGAGTGGAACGAGCAGACGGCGGTCGAGCCGGTGTCGGCCACCGTGGCGACCAGCCGGGACGACAGCTCCACCCGGACGCACTACACCCAGGGCTACACCTACGGCGGATCCGGGGAAGGGGCGCTGGACGCCCTGCGGGCGTGGGCGGCGGGGCGGACGGTGGTGACCGCCTCGGCGAACCCGTTCGACCCCAGCCAGGATTGGCGCAGGTTCGTGCACCCCGCCACGAAACCCGGCACCAAACCCGGCGCCAAACCCGCCACCAAGGGAGGATGAGCACCATGGGCGGTCCCCTGCAGGTGAGCTTCGTGGGCGGCGAGCACGGCGAGTGGCAGGTCGAGCGGATCACCGCGGTCCGCGGGGCGGGGCTGAAGGAGGTCGCCGCGGTGCACATGCTGGAGGGTCCCTGGCCGTTCGGGCTGGGCGGCACCTGGATGGTGCGGGGCGTGGTGAGCTACGCCCGCTACACCACCACTGCCGAGCAGCAGGCGCTGCGGGCGGTGCAGGAGGGCCTGGGGCGGCCGTCGGCGACGTCCGCCGCCCTCATCCCGATGAGCAAGAGCGCCGCCTGGTGGGAGCTGGCTGCCGACGAGCGCCGGGCCATCCTCCAGGAGCGCTCCCACCACATCGCGGTCGGGCTGCGCTACCTGCCCGCCATCGCCCGCCGACTGGCACACGGCCACGACCAGGGCGAGGAGTTCGACTTCCTGACCTGGTTCGAGTTCGCCCCGGCCGATGCCGGTGCGCTCGACGAGCTGCTCGGCCTGCTCCGGGAGACCGAGGAGTGGACTTTCGTGGAGCGGGAGGTGGAGGTGCGCCTCACCCGGGCATGACCTTGAAGGTTCTGGGGAGTTCTTGATCCCATTTTCGGGCCCAAATCCTCCCCGGAGCTTCCCCGGAACCCCTTTAGGAAGCCAAACCGAGCCCGGCGGCCTACGGGTGCAGGACCGGCTTCACGTCGAGGACCGGCGTCCCGTCGATCGCCTCGAGGTGGCCCACCTTGATGCGGAGACCGTCGACCTCGAGGACCGGCACCCGGTGCAGCCCGATGGGGTTGGGCCGGTCCGGCGAGCGGGTGCTGAAGACTCCCCGCTCGGGCTGGGACTGGTCGTCCCGGGGATGGGTGCGGAGCGTGTCCCGGCGGGCCTGGTGCAGCCAGGTGAGGACGAGGATCTCGGTACCCGGGGCCAGGTCGGTGAGGGCGTCCGCCACCTCTTGGTGGAAGACCAGCCATGCTTCCGGAGACCCCTCATCGCCCTGCTTGGGGGCGAGGGCACGACCGGTGAGCGGTGATTCCACCCGACCGATGGGCGTGAGGTCGATGGCGGGCGCCAGCCGGGCCTCCGCCCGGGTGGGCTCGAAGAGCTCGACGGGGTTGCCGGAAGGATCCTCCACCAGGACCTGCTTGCCGCCCACGCCGGTGACGATGTCGTTGCGGAAGTGGGCGCCGGCGTTCCTGAGGGCTGCCGCGGTGGCCTCGAGATCCTCGACCTGCACGGAGAACCGGTTCCAACCGCCCGGCTCCGGCAGGGTGCCGTCGGGCATCGCCGCCCCGCCGCCCGGGCCGCCCCCCGGTGCGCTGAGCACGAGGCGGAGCTCCCCCCGGGCGAGCATGGCGAAGGCGGGGGCCGGGTGCATGACCTCGCTGAAGCCGAGGTGGGTGCAGTAGAAGGCGATGGCGGCATCGACGTCGTGGACGAAGTAGCGCACGCTGACCGAAGGCATTGCGGTCAGCCTAGCGTGGGCTGGGTTTCGAGGGGCCGGGCTAGGCCGGGAGGCCGGGCAAGTCCTTGCCTGGGACCATCAACAGAGATCCTTCGTGGACAACGCCACGTACTTCGAGCCGTACGCCCGCTGGCCGATGTCGACTCACCGAGTCTCGGGTAGGCGGGGGGCGCTGTGGGGCGGGATTCTCCCGAGCCCCTGGTCCTCGCCGCTCTCGGCCTGTTTGTGATTGCCGGTGCCATGGCAATCGTGACGAACGCCCCCAAGTGCCATCGGGTGTCCAGGCTGAGGCAGCAAGGAGGCAGCAAGGCAGACGACCTGGCGCTGGCGGTGCGGGAGTGGCTCAGCAGCGGGTCGCGGCACCACCGCTGGAGCTTCTCCGGCGGCGATGCACACCTGGGCGTCGGGCACGAGACGCCAAGAAGATTTGCATTACCCGAGCTGAGGCGGCAAATCCTTGCCGTAAGGGAGGGGCAGGCTAGGAATCGGTCCCCTCGACGATTCGGTCGGGGCGCTCGGCCTTGATTTGTTCCAGGTCGGCCGCGTCCTGGCCCCGGATCCCCGCCGCCTCCTCAAGCACCTCACGTACCGCATCGGCCGGGATGAACACGGCCCCGGCGGCGTCAGCGTAGACGTAATGCCCTGGCATCACCCCCACCCCCTCCAGGACGACAGGCACATTCGCCTGGAAGGGGGTGACCGAGTCTCCACCCCATCTTGTTGTCTCCCCCTTGCAGTACGTGGCGAATCCATACCGGCCAAGTTCATCGAAGTCCCGCAACCTGGCGTCTGCGAGGAGTCCCGCCAGGCCATGGTTCTCCAGGCGGGACATCTTGGTACCACCTCCGAGGGAGACGTCAGGGTGCCCGTTGCTGGCGAGGACGAGCACCTTGCCTGCCGGCTCGGTGCCCACGGCCTGATAGAAGAGGCGAGCAAAGTTGTAGCGCTGCGGGTCGAGCGCGCGGGAACAGGACGGGAAGTACGAGATGGTCACGACAGGGCCGAAAAGGACCCGGTTCGGCGTCGGTGTTACCAGGTCGAGGAGGTGGCAACGGTGGCGGTGGATGCGACCCATCGCGTCGACCAAGGACGAGGAGTTGACGCGCCCCAACCAGTGCCTGAGATCCTCCTTCAGCACGGCTGGCTACCTCGTCGAATCACGCTAGCGATGCTGGTGG
Organism: Actinomycetota bacterium; assembly: GCA_035765775.1. NCBI lineage: Bacteria > Bacillati > Actinomycetota > Actinomycetota bacterium. Next base: position 24,066 of record DASTWV010000009.1, read on the forward strand.
TCGGGCTCGTTCTTTGCGACCTCCACTGTCTTGACCAGCATCTGAATGGCCTCGTCCAGGGAGAGGTGGTCGAGCTTGGCGCTCTTCTCTAGGCCCTCGATAGTGAGATAGTCGGGGTTCCCGTGGTCTTCGTGTGGCAGTAAACACCCACATGTAAGGCACATACTCACTCCTCTCCCGTCATCAATTCTCCTTACGCATGCGTACAGCTCGCCTGGCTCCGAGGGTTTGATGGTACCCCCAACGGGATTCGAACCCGTGCTACCACCTTGAAAGGGTGGTGACCTAGGCCGCTAGTCGATGGGGGCGGACGCTTCAGTATGACCGACGGCGCTCCCCGTCCCGATGCCCTGCAGGATCTCGGCGTGCAGCCGGCCGTTCGTCGTCAGGCAGCTGGTCTTGCCCGGCACCGCCCGCAGCGGCTGCCCGGCGAAGTCCGTGATCCGGCCCCCGGCTTCGGTGACGATCGGGATGAGGGCCGCCACATCCCATAGTTCCAGCTCGGGCTCGGCCATAGCGTCGGCCGCCCCCCGGGCCACCAGCATGTGCGCCCAGAAGTCCCCGAAGCCCCGGGAGCGCTTGCAGCGGGCCAGCAGGTCGCCCCAGGCCCCGGCGAGCCCGGCCTGCACCCACTCCTCCCAGGTGGCGAACACCAGGCGCCCCTCGGAGACCGACGGCACCGTGGACACCGAGATCGGCGACCCGTTCATGAAGGCCCGCTCGCCCAGTGCGGCCCAGTACCGCTCGCCCAGAGCGGGGGCGCTGGCGACGCCCACCGCCACCTCGCCGTCCACCGCCAGGGCGATCAGCGAGCCGAAGATCGGGATCCCCCAGGCGAAGTTGTTGGTCCCGTCGATGGGGTCGATGATCCAGCACGGTGCACCCGATCCCGCCGCGGCGGCGGGCCCCCCGCCCTCCTCCCCGAACACCGAATGTTCCGGGAACCGGGCGGCAATGCGCTCCCGGAGGGTGGCTTCGATGAGCCGGTCGGTCTCGGTGACCAACGTCCCGTCGGCCTTGGTGAACGCCTCCCGCCCAGGCGACGGCCCAGGCGACCGGGAGAACCCACGCAGCGCGAGGGCATCGGCCTCGTCGGCCAGCTCGAGGGCAAACGCCAGCTCGTCACGCATGGCGCCGGCAGTGAGGCCAAACAGGCGGCCCGGACCCGAAGGCTAGTGCTTGGTCGATGACGGCGACGGGCGGGGCGAGGTGGCGGCCGGCGTGGTGGGGGTGATCACCGGGGCGGTCGGGGACGGCACGGTCACGGTGTTCACCTCCGAGGCCGGCGGGATGGTGAGCTTCATGCCCGGCCGGATGGTCGTGCTCTGCAGCCCGTTGGCCTGCTCGATCAGCGTGGTGTAGGGCAGCCCGATCTGGTGGTAGAACTTCGACTCGATCGTCGACAGGGTGTCGCCCACCTGGACCGTGTAGGTGCCGCCGGCCGGGCTCGCCGCGGTGGGCGACGGGCTCGGTTGCGGTGTGGGCGACGGCGGGGGTTGGCCCACCGGTGCGTTGGTGGAGGTCGTGGTCGGTTGCGTCACCGCGCTGGGCGGCGGCTGGGCGCTCAACTCGGCGACGGTCGCCTGGAGGCTCTGGATCTTGGTGTTGTCGGCGGTGACCTGGTTCTGGAGCCTGGTCACCTGGCTGGAATCGGAACTCTTGCCCACGGAAATCCGGCCGATGAGGAAGCAGAAGATGACCAAGCCGGCCAGCACGGCAACCCGGCCCCAGAGGATCCGGGGCCCCCGCCCGAAGGGGTCCTCGCGGTCGTACGAGGGCTCTATCTCGAAGGCTTCCAACCGGCTGGCCTCATCCCGGACGCCTTCTTGGCTCGCATAACCTGGAAAAGCCTATCTGGAACGTGGGAAAAATTCACCATCGCGGCCGCGGCCCAACGTTCCGCACGTGCCGCCGGGCTCAGCATCGCACAACCCGTCCAGCACGGGCCGGATCAGCCGGCGAGCGGGGAATAATGCACCAAGGGGGTGTGTTTAAGGACGAGACTGCGCACTGAGAGGAGGAGGGCCCAACGGGCCCAAACAGGACTATGGCAGCCATCACAACCGTAACTGATGAGAACTTTGAGGCGGAAGTGACGAGCTCGGCTCAGCCGGTGCTGATCGACTTCTGGGCCGAGTGGTGCCACCCGTGCCACATGGTGGCCCCCGAGGTCGAGGCCATCGCCGAGGCCGAGACTGCCCGCCTGAAGGTCGGCAAGCTCAACGTGGACGACAGCCCCGGGACCGCCGGCCGCTTCGGCGTCTTCTCCATCCCGACCCTGCTGCTCTTCGTCGACGGCCAGGAGAAGGCCCGCATGGTGGGCGTCCGCCGGCGTGAGGCGATCCTCGCCGAGATCACGCCCTACCTCGCCGCTGCGGCCACGGCTTAAGGGGCGACCGGGCAGCACACGAAGAAGCCGGCGGCCTACGGGTCGCCGGCCAGCACCACCCGAGCCGCATTGCGCCCGGCGGCGCCCATGACGCAGCCGCCGGGCGAAGCGCCCGACCCGCATAGGAACAGGCCGGGCACCGGCGTCCGGTACCCGAACCGGTTGCCGAAGGCCTGATCGGGCAGCATCGATCCGTGGAAGATGTCGCCGCCGGTCAGGCCGAAACGGGACTCGAGATCGGCGGGCAGCAGCACCTGGGAGCCGATGACCGCCCCGGGCAAGGATGGCGCCACCGCCGACAACGTCTCCAGGACGGCGCCCAGCGCGGCAGCGTGCAGGTCTTCGGGAGCCCCCTCACCGCCCACGGCTGGGGCGTACTGCACAAACGCCGAGGCGGTGTGGCCCCCGGGGGGTGCCAGGGCCGGGTCCACCGCCGTCTGGAAGAACACCTCCATGAACGGCCGCCGGGGCACCGAGCCCGCCGCGGCCTCCTCCCAGGCCCGGTGCAGATACCCGAGCGAGGGCGAGATCAGCAGCGTCGCCCGGTGCTCGTCGCCCCCCGGGCCGGCTCCCACCAGTGGTGGGAGCGCATTGAGCGCCAGGTTGATCTTTATGACCGCCCCGTCCATCCGCCAGCCCCGGACCCGATCAACAAACAAATCGTCGAGCGTGGCCGCCGGCACCAGGCCGAGGAACGTCCGCACCGGATCGGCGTTGGACACCACCACGGGCGCGGTCACCACCGCCCCGCTGTCCAGCACCACGCCGGCGGCGCCACCGGCCCCCATCAGGACCGAGGCCACCGGGCAGGAGGTCCGGATCTCCACCCCGGCCTCCCGGGCGGCATCCGCCAGGCACCGGGTCACCGACCCCATCCCGCCTTCCACTGATGCCCACGTCCCGTCGGCACCGTTCAGCTCGCCGCCGAGGGCGTGGAACGCCATGATCCAGGCCGTTCCCGGGTGTTCGGGTGAAGCGTGGGTGCCGATGATGCCCTGGGGGGCGAAGGCGCCCCGGATCTCGTCGGCCTCGAAGAACGCCCCGACGCAGTCGGCCGCGCTCCCGGCGACCGCCAGGCGCCAGACGTCGCTGCGCCCCTGCCGGTCCAGCCAGGTCTCCACCTCGGCCGGCGTGGGTGGGGAAGGGTCCTCCACCAGCGGCCGCAGGAGGGCGACCGCCCCGTCCCAGAACGCCGACCACCGCAGGTAGCCGTCCCCGTCCGGGCGGTGGATCGCGGCCAGTTCCTCCCGGGTACGGACGCCGTCGCGCCAGACCCGGAAGGACCGCCCGTCGGGCAGCGGGACGAACATCTGGGGATCCTTCGGGCGCCACCGCAGGCCCCGCTCCACGAGGCCCAGCTCGGCGATGATGTCGGGGCGCAGCATGCTGAGGGCGTAGGAGCCCGTCGAGCTCCGGTAGCCCGGGATGATCTCCTCGGTGACCGCCGCCCCGCCCGCCACCGCCGCCCGCTCGCACACCAGCACCCGCCGCCCGGCCCGCCCGAGGTAGGCGGCCGCCACCAGGCCGTTGTGGCCGGCGCCGACGATGACGACGTCGTAGTCGGGGGTCCCGTGCATCATGGTCTCCTCACCCAACCTACTCACCCAACCTACCGTGAGGCGTCCCGACCATGGCCATCCACGCCCCCGCCTTCCCGCCCGATGCCGTCTGGTTGAACGTCGAGCGCCCCCTCACCACCGAGGATCTCCGGGGCCACATCGTGCTGGTCCACTTCTGGACCTACGCCTGCATCAACTGCCAGCACGCCCTGCAGACCCTGGCGGCCCTGGAGCGGGAGCTGGAGGGGGAGCCGCTGGTGGTCGTGAGCGTCCACTCGCCCAAGTTCCCCACGCAGCGGGAGGAGGAGCGGGTGCGCGAGGCGGTACGCCAGCTCGAGGTCCGCCACCCGGTGGTCCTGGACCCCGACTCCTCGATCACCCACAGCTACGCCGTGCGGGGCTGGCCCACCATCGTCTTCGTGGATCCCGCCGGCGCCATCCTGGGCGTCGGCCCGGGCGAGCCCGAGCCGCAGGCGCTCCTCGGGGTCATGCGCCAGGCGCTCGCCCAGTACCGGGTCCAAGGGGTGCTGACCGGCGGGCCGCTGCCGATCCACGTCGAGCCCCCCGAGCCCCGCACGCTGTCGTTCCCCAGTGCCGTGGTGACCGGCACGGTGGCCGGCACCGAGTGCGTGATCGTGGCCGATGCCGGCCACAACGAGGTGGCGGTGTTCGACCACGCCGGGGCCAAGGTCCGCCGCCTAGGGTCAGGGGTGCTCCACCGGCCCTGCGGGCTGGCCCTGGTGGACGGCACCCTCTACGTCGCCGACACCGGCAACCACGTGGTCCGTGCCTTCGATCTGGCCAGCGGCGACGTCACCAGCGTGGCCGAGGCCCCCGGTCTGCGCTCACCCTGGGGCCTGGCCTGGGACGGCAGCCGGCTCTACATCGCCGGGGCCGGGACCCACCAACTGTGGGTCTTCGACCCGGTAACCGCCGACACGAGCCTCCTGGCCGGGACCGGGGCCGAGGGAGGCCGGGACGGCGGGGCAAGCGCGGCCACCTTCGCCCAGCCCAGTGGCCTGGCCCTGGCGGGCGACACCCTCTATGTTGCCGACAGCGAGACCTCCAGCATCCGGGCGGTCACCGACCTGGACGGCACCCCGCAGGTCCGGACGATCGTGGGCCGGGGGGACCTCTTCGGCTTCGGCGACCGCGACGGCGCCGGTCCGGTGGTGGAGATGCAGCACCCGATCGGCATCGCCACCGGGGCCCCGGGGGGCGGGCGCCTGTACGTCGCCGACACCTTCAACCACAAGGTGCGCACCCTCGATGCCGCCACCCGGGCCTGCCGGACCCTCTTCGGCAACGGGGACTCCGAGCTGGCACCGGGCGGCACTCCGGGCACCGGGCTGACCTCGGCCAGCCCCACCCTGCCCGCCTTCATCGAGCCCGAGGGCCTGGCGTGGTGGCCCGGGCCGGACCTCGGCCCGGACAACGGCGGCGAGCTCCTGGTCGCCGACACCGGCAACCACCGCCTCCTGGCGATCCGCCTGAGCGACGGCGCCCGCCGGGTGCTGGTCGGCTGACGCCGCCCGTGACGTGTGGGATGCCCCGGGGCGGAGAACTAGTGGCCGGCCTGGACGGCGTTCAGCGCCTCGTCCAGTGAGCTGACCCCCAGCACGTCGGCCACCGGCCCCTTGGCCTCCTGCGTCTCGCTCGCCGGGACGATGAACAGCCTGGCCCCCTGGTCGGCGGCCCCGATGGCCTTGAGGTCCACGTCGCCCACGTCGCCCACGGCCCCGGCTCGGTCGATGGTGCCGGTGGCGGCGATCGCCCGGCCCCCGGTGTCGAGGTTGCCCAGGGCGTCGGAGATCGCCAGGGCGTAGACCAGCCCGGCGGACGGCCCCCCGATCGGGCGGTCCCGGAACGAGATCGTGAACGGCCCGGATACCGAGATGTCCTTGGTCAGCAGGTCGACGCCGATGGCGTTCAGGCCGTCGATCCGCGAGCTGGTCACCTGCACGGCCACCGCCTGCCCATGGCGCACGATGTGCAGCAGGAAGGCCGTGCCCGCCGGGTGGGAGCGCACCACCGCCTGCAGGTCGAACTCAGTACCCACCGATTGCCCGGCCACCCCGGTGATGAGGTCGCCGGTGCGCAGGACCGAGGCCGCGGGCGAGCCCGCCCGGACCCCGGTGACCTCGGCACCGTGCCCGGTCATGGTCACCTGCATGCCGTCGGCGGTGGCGGCCGCCGCGGCTGCCAGCATGCGGCTCTCCCGGAACAGGTCGTTCTCGAAAGCCTGGGTGCCCACCGCCGACGAGGGGATCAGGGAACGGTGGGGGTGGAAGGCCTCGGCGATGGTGCCGAACAGGGTGTGCTGGTCCGCCCGCACGGCCACCAGCAGGAACCTGCCCGAGACCGGGTGGACGGGCACTCCATTGATGGTGATGTCCTGCGAGATGTCGACCGCGGGGGTCGGCGACGCCACGTAGATGGGCGGGTGGTAGACGAAACCGACGACCAACAGCAGGAGCACGGCCGCCCCGATCCCCCCACCGAGCCGGGCCCGGTGCGCCCGCCAGGGCGACGGCCGGCCGTTCTGGAGCCGGGACTGCAGGGCGCGGGCCACGTCGTCCATGGTCACGATGCCGGCGATGCTACCGCCGCCGTCGACCACCACTGCCGGCCTCGACGCCGCCTGCAGGGTGCCGAGCACCGCCCGGACCGGCTCGTCGGCCCCCAGCCGGGCGACCTGGGCTGCGGGGGTCATGGTCTGGGCGACGGTGCGGGCAGCGCGGTCGGCGGCGGGCACGTTCTCGGCCTGCTCCCGGGACAGCAGGCCGACCAGGTTGCCGGCGGTGGTGACCGGGAACCACGCCGGCCGGGCGCCACCGGCAGCGAGCGCGTCGGCCACCGAGGAGGCCGCCTCGACGGTGCGCGGGGGCGCCATGACGTCCCGGACCCGGGCGGCGCCGAACGCCCGGTCCACGGTCCCGGCGGCCAGTTCGGAGCGGGCCGCTTGGACGATGAAGACTCCGATGAGGCAGAGCCAGAGGCCGGTGGTCAGGGCGTCGGCGGTCAGGTTGGCGATGCCCAGCCCGCACAGCACGAGGCCGAAGCCCTGGCCGAGGATCCCGGTGGTGGTGGTGGCGCCGGCGAAGTTGCCCTTGTGGCGCCACAGCAGCGCCCGCAGCATGCGCCCCCCGTCCAGGGGGAGGGCGGGGACGAGGTTGAACGCCAGCAGCAGCAGGTTGACCGCCGCCAGGTAGACGAGCACACCCCGGACGGCGGCCGGGAGCCCGGCATGGACCGCCGCCCACCCGGCCGCACCGAAGGCGGCGAGCAGGACGGCGGTTACTGCTGGGCCGGCGGCGGCGATGCGCAACTCGGCCCCGGGCGAGGGGAACATGCCGACGAAGCGGGCCACCCCGCCGAAGAGCCACAGCGTGATGCCGTCGATCTGCATCCCCTCCCGGAGCGCCCGGAGGGCGTGGCCCAACTCGTGGAGCACGACCGAGGCGAACAGCGCCAGGGCCGCCACCACGGCCATCACCAGGTAGGCGCCCGAACTCAGGCCGGGGAAGTTCTCCGGGAAGATCCGGGTCTGCAGGGACCAGACCAAGAACACCACGATCGGGACCCACGACCAGCTGATGTCGATGGGGATCCCGCGGACCCGCAGGACCGTGATGCGGGTCGAGTGCACACAATCAGTGTAGGTGAGGCTCTAGGTGCCGACGGTCGAAACGGCTAGTTGTCGGTGACCGCCTCTTTGCCCTTGGCGGCGGCGTCCTTGACCTCGCCCCAGGCTTCCCGGGCCTTGCCCTTGGCCTGGTCCAGGTGGCCCCGGCCCTCGAGCTCCGGGTCGTCGATGTGCTCGCCGAGCTTCTCCTTGACTTCACCTTTGGCCTCGTCGTACTTCGCCTTCACCTTCTCTTCCAGGTCCATGAGGGGACCTCCTTTCGATCGGTTCCTCATGCACCTGCCTACCCACGGTGCCCCCCGACCATGCCCCCAATCGGGGCCTCAGACGCCGGCTTTGCTCCGCACGGCGGGGGCCGCCGCCGCCAGCGCCCGGAGCAGGGCTCCCAACCGGGGCGGGTCGGCCACCAGGTCCGATGCCACGCCCTCGGCTTCCAGCCCCCGGCGGGCCACCCCGCCCACGGCGGCCACGAAGATCCGGGAGGTGAGCGCCCGGCGCAAGCCCTCCTCGACGCCCAGTCCCCGGGCGACCGCAAACAGGTGGGTGGCCTGCACGGCGCTGGTCACCACGATCGCCTGGGCCCCGCCCGCCGCCAGGGAGCGGACGAAGGCCTCGGCCCGCTCGCGGTCGGCGGGGTCGGTCGGCAGGCTCCACCGGTAGGGCGCCACCTCGATGGGGCGGGCGCCTGCCCCGGCTACGGCCTCCGACAGGGCCCGCACCGGCTCGCCCGACAGCTGGATGGCCACGGTGTCGGCGGCCGTGAGTCGCCCGCCCAGCCCGGCGGCGATCTCGGCCGACGTCTCGCCTTCCGGCACCCAGACGGGCCGCAGGCCGCGCTCGCCGAGCGCCGCCGAGGTCTTCTGCCCCCGGGCGACGATCTGGCCGGCCCCCAGCACCCCCAGGAGAGCCTCGAGCTGGCCCCAGCCCGCCGCCCGCTCGAACCAGGCCCGGGTGCCGACGCCGGTGAGGTGCACCGACCACGTGGCGGGCGCCGCCAGGACGGCGTCGGTCGCCGCCCGCAGCGGCCCCTCGTCCTCCACCGGGATCTCCTCCAGGAGGGGAGCCACCAGCGGCTCACCGCCCCACCGGCGGATGAGGGCGGCGGTCTCGATCGCCCGGCGGGTGGCGGGCGCCGCCACCGTCAGCCCGGCCAGGGCGTCGCTGGGCGTCGGTGCGGGGTCGGTGGCCATGTGCGCTCAGGATAGTGGGAGCCCCACCTGGGATCCCGAGCGATCCAGAGCCTGTTCCCAAGCTGTCGCCAGCCCGTTCCCAGACGGCGGCAGTTCACTACCCGACATGAAGCTGCGCTACGGCCTGTCCCTCCTCGCCCTGGCGTTCGGTGCCGTGGCGTGCGGCGGGGCGGCGAAGACAGCGGCATCGACCCCTTCGCCGACCCCGAGTACGCGGGCGCGGGGGCGGGGTGCGGGCGTCGCCGGGACCGTGGCCAGCGTGAAGGGCGGTACCATCGTGGTGAACCTGCGGGCGGGCGGGTCGGCCACCGTCGATACCTCGTCGTCCACCGTCGTCATGAAGACGGTGACCACCACGGTGAGCGCCCTCACCCCCAGCACCGCCGTGCTCGTCACCGGTCCCATGAACGCCGACGGCACCTACACCGCCAACGCCATCACCATCACGCCAGCGGGGGGAGCAGGCGGGTTCGGCGGGTTCGGAGGCGGCGGCGGTGGTGGGTTCGGAGGCTTCGGCGGCGGAGGTAGCGGCGCTTTCAGCCCGCGGCCGGGAGCCTCCGGTGGGCCGGGCGCCGGCCGGGGGCGGGCGGCGGTGGGCACCGTCACCAACGTCAACGGTGCCGACGTCTTCATCCAGACGGCCGCCGGGGCCACAGTCGAGGCCGTCACCTCGGCCAGTACCGTGGTGAGCGAGACCCAGACCGGCGCCCTGTCGGACCTCACGCCCGGCTCCACCATCACCGTGGTCGGGGCCCGGGGCAGTACCGGGGCCTACGCCGCCACCCGGATCATCATCGGGAATTTGGGCCGGGGCGGGGGCTTCGGCGGTTTCTTCGGCGGCGGAGGCAGCGGCACCGCGGCCTGAGCCCGGAGCTGCCGCCCCGGCCCAGCCTTACTCCGCGTCCTCCTGCCGGGAGAACCGCCGGTCCGGGATGAACCACATCAACGCCACCCCGGCATAGAGGGCATAGGCAATCCACGGCTTGATCGCCGAGAGCAGCACCGCCGCCAGATAGATCACCAGTGAGGCGTAGCCCTTGCGGTCGTCGCCGATGGCCCGGGCCACTGCCGAGTCCTTCCCGTTGCAGCGGACCAACGCCTGCACCAGCACCGAATAGGCGACCCCCGCGCCCAGGCACACCGTCCCGTAGGCGGCCGCGGGGAGGCTGTGGTTGTACTCCTTGCTCACCCACTCGGTCATCACCGGGGTCAGGGACAGCCAGAACAGCACGGAGAGGTTTGCCCACATCACCGCACCGTTGATGCCGCGGGCCGCCCGGAGCAGGTGGTGGTGGTTCACCCAGTAGATGCCGACGTAGGTGAAGCTCAGGATGTAGACCAGCAGGGCGGGGAGCTCGGCCCGCATGTCCTTGAAGCTGGAGCCCGCCGGTGCCTTGAGGTTGAAGGCCATGATCGTGATGATCACGGCCATCACCCCGTCGCTGAAGGCCTCCACGCGGGCGGCAGCCCGTTCCTCCCGGCGCTCCGCCGTCCCCTCTTCGCTTGCCATACGGCATCGATTATCCGGCGCCGAGGCCTGTTACCCTGAGGTTGAGCGATCGCTCAAACATCGAGGAGGAGGCCGGCGTGGCATCCCTGCGTTCCACGATCGCCGGGCTGGCCGGTGCCTGGGCGCTGGCCGGGGCCGCCATCGCCCTGCCCGCCCTCCCGAGCTCGACCGCCGATGCCCGACCTCTGGTCACCGCCGCCAGCCTTGCCTTGCCGATCTGTGCGGCCCTCGCCGCCCTGTTCGTCCTCGCCGGCTACCGGGTCGCCCCGGCGGCGCTGCTCCTCGCGTCCATTGCCACCCCCACCTACTTCGCCACCGAGCTCAATCTCCTCCCGGCGGCCCTCGCCGCAGTGCTGGCGATTCAGGCGGTGAAGTCCCGCCGGTCCGCCGGGCCGCTCCCGGCCGCCAGCACCTCGGCCAGGTCGAGGGCGGGCGGGCGGTCCAGCTGGTCGAACGTGCACGACGCCGGATCGCGGTCCGGCCGCCAGCGCCGCAGGTGGGCGACGTGGCGCAAGCGCTGGCCCTCCATGTAGTCGTAGGCCACCTCCACCACCAGCTCGGGCCGGAGCGGTTCCCAGGACTGGTCCTTGCCGTGGCTCCACCGGTTCGGCTCGCCGGGGAGGCGCTCGTACTCGCCCTCGGGCGCCCACGGGTGCGCCTCGCCGGGCTGGATGCGGTAGGGCAGCAGCTTCTCCCGGAGGCGCTGGCGCTCGGCGGCCGAGAACGACGCCGCCACCCCGATGGGCCACAGGAAACCGCCGGCATCGTGCAGGCCCAGCATCAGGGAGCCCACCCCGTCGTCGTTCTTGTAGAACCGGAAGCCACCCACCACGCAGTCGGCGGTGCGCTCGTGCTTGATCTTGAACATCACCCGCCGGTCCTGGACGTAGTGGATCCCAAACGGCTTGGCCATCACCCCGTCCAGGCCCGCCCCTTCGAAGGCGTGGAACCACTCCCGGGCCCGTTCGACCGAGGTCGTGACCGGCGAGAGGAAGACCGCGGAGCCTTGGCCAAGCGGCAGAGATTCAGGCCCCCGGACACCGCCGAGCGCCTCCTCCAGCACCGTCCGGCGCTCGACGAACGGCCGGGCGACCAGGGACTCGTCACCGAGGGCCAGGAGGTCGAAGACCACGAGGGCGGCGGGTGTCTGCTCGGCCAGCAGTTTGATCCGGGAGGCGGCGGGGTGGATGCGCTGCTGCAGGACCTCGAACTCCAGCCGGCCGCCCTGCACTACGATGATCTCGCCGTCCACCACACAGCGCTCGGGCAGCTCCCGGCGCACCGCGGCGACCACGTCGGGGAAGTACCGGGTGAGCGGCCGCTCGTTGCGGCTGCCCAGCTCCACGGTGTCGCCGTCCTTGAAGGTGATGCAGCGGAAGCCGTCGAACTTGGGCTCGTAGTAGGCGCCGCCCGCCGGGCTGGGGATGTCGGGCACCAGCTTGGCCAGCATGGGCTTCACCGGTGGCGTCACCGGCAGGTTCAGGCCCATCTGGCTAGCGCACCCTCACAGCATCGAGCGCAGCACCATCGGCAGGATGCCGCCGTTGGTGTAGTACTCCACCTCGGCCTGGGCGTCGACGCGCACCGTCACCGTGAAGCGGAGCGGGGCGCCGGTGTCCGGGACCGCCTCCACCACCAGGTCCTGGCCGGGCGCCAGGCCGGCGGCGATGCCCCGGATGGTGAAGGTCTCCCGGCCGCTGAGGCCCAGGGACTCCGCCGACTCCCCGGCCCTGAACTGCAGTGGCAGCACGCCCATCCCCACCAGGTTGGAGCGGTGGATGCGCTCGTAGCTCTCGGCGATCACCGCTCGCACGCCTAGCAGCCGGGTGCCTTTGGCCGCCCAGTCCCGGGAGCTGCCCGAGCCGTACTCCCTGCCCGCCAGGACCACCAGGGGAACCCCGTCGGCGGCGTACCGGCTGGCCGCCTCGTAGATGGCCATCGGTTCGCCGCCCAGGAGGTGCACGGTCCACGGCCCCTCGGTCCCGGGTGCCAGCCGGTTGCGCAGGCGCACGTTGGCGAAGGTGCCCCGCACCATGACCTCGTGGTTGCCCCGCCGGGCGCCGTAGCTGTTGAAATCCCGGGGCGGGACGCCCTCGGCGACCAGGAACCTGCCGGCGGGGGAGTCGACCTTGATCGACCCGGCGGGCGAGATGTGGTCGGTGGTGATCGAGTCGCCCAGCCAGGCCAGCACCCGACCGCCGACGATGTCGCCCGGCGGCGTGACCGTAGGACCCACCCCGGCGAAGTAGGGCGGCTCCCGCACGTAGGTCGACGACGGGTCCCAGGCGAACAGTGTGCCGGTCGGGGCGGGCAGCGCCCGCCAGTGCTCGTCCCCCTCGAAGATCCGGCCGTACTCCCGCTCGAACTGGGCGGCCGAGATCGCGCCGGACAGTGCGTGGCTGACCTCGGCCGGGGAGGGCCACAAGTCGGCCAGCATGACCGGTGTGCCGTCCGCAGCGGTGCCGACCGGCTCGGCGGTGAGGTCGATGTCCACGGTGCCCGCCAGGGCGTAGGCCACCACCAGCGGCGGGGAGGCCAGGTAGCTGGCCCGCACCTGCGGATGGATGCGACCCTCGAAATTGCGGTTGCCGGAGAGCACCGCCACCACCGCCAGGTCGCCATCCGTCACCGCCGCGGCCACCTCGTCGGGCAGGGGCCCGGAGTTGCCGATGCACGTGGTGCAGCCGTAGCCCACGAGGTTGAACCCCAGCTTGTCCAGGTAGGAGAGCAGCCCGGCGGCGTCCAGGTAGTCCGTGACCACCCGCGAGCCGGGCGCCATGCTGGTCTTTACCCAGGGCTTGGGGGCCAGGCCCGCCTCCACCGCCGCGCGGGCCAGGAGCCCGGCGGCCACCATCACCGAGGGGTTGGAGGTGTTGGTGCAGCTGGTGATCGAGGCGATGACCACCGACCCGTTTGACACCGCCTCCCGGGAGGGCGGAGAGGCCGCCAGCCGGTCAGCGAAGACCTCGGCGAAGGAGGCCCGCACCCCGGGCAGGGAGCGCCGGTCCTGGGGACGCCGGGGGCCGGCGAGCGACGGCTCCACCGTGGCCAGGTCCAGCTCCACGATCTCGCTGAAGACCGGGTCGGGGTCGTCGTCGGTGCGGAACAGGCCCTGCTCCTTGGTGTAGGCCTCCACCAGCGGCCAGAGGGCGGCCCGGCCGGTCTCCCGCAGGTAGTGCAGCGTCCGGCGGTCGGCGGGGAACAGGGCGGCGGTGGCGCCGTACTCCGGGCACATGTTGGAGAGCGTCGCCCGGTCCTCGATGCGCAGCGTCGAGAGCCCGGCGCCGAAGAACTCGACGAAGCTCCCCACCACCCCCCGGGCGCGGAGGATCTCGGTGAGGGTCAGCACGAGGTCGGTGGCAGTGGTACCGGCCCGCAGCGCCCCGAGGGTCCTCACGCCCACCACCCGGGGCCAGGGGAGGAACATCGGCTGGCCCAGCATCGCCGCCTCGGCCTCGATGCCGCCCACCCCCCAGCCCAGCACCCCGAGGCCGTTGACCATCGTGGTGTGCGAGTCGGTCCCCAGCAGTGTGTCGGGGAAGGCGACCCCGTCCCGCACCGCAACCACCTGACTGAGGTGTTCGAGGTTGACCTGGTGGCAGATGCCCATTCCCGGGGGCACGACCCGGAAGTGGCGGAAGGCCCCCTGCGCCCAGCGCAGCAGGGCATACCGCTCGGCGTTGCGCCGGTACTCGAAGTCGATGTTGAGCCGGTACGCACCCTCGGTGCCGAAGGCGTCCACCTGGACCGAGTGGTCGATCACCAGGTCCACCGGCACCAGCGGGTTGACCCGCTCCGGGTCGCCCCCGCCCGAGGCCACGGCCGCCCGGAGGGCGGCGAGGTCCACCACCGCCGGCACCCCGGTGAAGTCCTGCATCAACACCCGGGCGGGAACGAACGCCACCCGGGCGCCCGGGGCGGGCTGCGGCCAGCCGGCCAGGGCTTCGACGTCGGACGCCGACACGTCCCGGGATCCCTGCCGGCGGAGGAGGTTCTCCAGCAGGATCTTCACGGTGTGGGGAAGGCGGGTGAGGTCAGCCCCGGGCACGCCGTCCAGCCGGTGCAGGCGCACGGGGCCGGAGGGGGTGTCCAGGGTGTGGATGCCGGGGCCGCTCACGACCCCAATCTAGCGCTGCTGATCGCCCCCCTGGCTGCCCTGAGTGTGTGCTGTGGGGCCGGTCCCCGGCCGGACGGGGGTATTCCACAACGACGGGGGCCGGGTCAACTACCTCCTAATACCCCGCCACCCTGGGGAGTTCCATGCCACCAATAACGAGGTCGCCCTGCAGGCCCGCCAGCACGCCCAGCTGGTCAAGAGCTGCACGTCCGGCACCGACCTGGTGCACCTCCGCCACGTGAACCGTGCCATCGGGTTCGAGCAGGACCCCCAGGCGGAGGCCGCCAACACCCTGGCGCGGGCCTTCAACCAGGGCGGGGCGTTTACCGCCGCCGACGGGTCGGTCACGTCGGAGGCGCAGGCCTACGCCCTGTTGCGGGCGGTGTGGTCCAACGACCCCGAGGGCTTCGACGCGGCGTGGGCCTGGAGCCAGGCGCACCTCCTGCGCCCCGACGGGCTGTGCTCGTGGCTGTGGCGGGGTGGTGCCGTGGCCGACCCCAGCAGCGCGACCGACGCCGACACCGACATGGCTTACGCCCTGCTGGTGGCCGGTAAGCGCTGGGGGCGGCCCGCCCTGGAATCCGCCGGAAACCATATGGCGCAGGCGATCTGGGCCACCGAGGTGGTGACCGTCCAGGGGCGCCCGTGCGCGGTGGCGGGGGACTGGGGGTCCAAGGACGCCGTCCTGCCCATCAACCCGAGCTACTTCTCGCCCTTCGCCTACCGGGTCTTCGGCGCCGTCGATCCGGGCCACGACTGGCTCGGTCTCCTGGATGCCGGCTACGAACTGATTGACAGCGCCGCCCGGGCGCCCCTCGGCGGCGCCGCCTCGGCCGGCCTCCCGCCCGACTGGATCGGCCTGGACCGGACCAGCGGGGCGCTGGTGGCTCTGTCGCTGCCCGGCAAGAACACCACCCAGTACAGCTTCGACGCCGCCCGGACGTTCTGGCGGGTGGCGCTGGACGATCGCTGGGCCAACGACGGGCGGGGCGCCGCCTTCCTGCAACGGGCGCAGTTCCTGGGCGAGGAGGTCGGCCGGAAGGGGACGGTGTCGGCGGCCTATGCCCACGACGGCTCGGTCGTGCTGGCCCCGCCCAGCACGGTATCGGTGGCCGGGGCGCTGGCCGCCCTCATGACCATCGACGGTACGAAAGCCGACGCCCTGTACTGGGGCTCGATCGTGGGGGCCGCCACCCCCGGCCCGCACGGGAGCACCTGGGGTGACCCGGCCGACCTGTACGCCCAGGAATGGGCCTGGTTCGCCGCCGCCTTTTACAACAACACGCTGCCCGATCTCTGGGCGGCCCCATAGACCTCCTCGGGCACCGCTGGGGAACGTCGCACGAGCATTCGCCACAGCTCAGGGATGCCCGGCCCTTCCGGGTTCCGCGGTCCTTCTCCTTAATTTTCCCCGGCGGCTGCGCTAGGCCCGAGCCCTGTCGGGCCGGGCCGGGGTGAAGTGGGGGGCCGTGGGTGGCTCCTCGGGCATAGTTGGCGGCGTGGTACAGCCAGTGGATGTACTACTCCACCAACTATCCCCGTAAGGCCCCGGCGCTGGTCCCGGTAGCTCCCCGGCGGCTTCGCCAGCCGTACAATCGGCTCCATGGACGACGAGGCCCTGCTGCGCCGGGCGGAAGCGGCTCTGGCGGAGATCGACCGCACCCTGGGCCTGTCGGACGAGCACGCCGAGGTCCTCGCCGCCCTCCGGATCCGGATCGAGGGCGCCCCCCGGGCGACGCTCGAGGAGATGCTGCGGGTGGCCGGGGACCTGCGGGGCAAGCGGTCGCTGGAGGACCCGGTGCCCGGCAAGGCGAAGCCCTCGCTGGAGGACGCCCTGAAGAAAGCGTCGCCGAAGAAGGAGTGGCCTGGGCTCTGAGCCGGTGGGGCACTCCTGGTTGACGCTCCTGGTTGACCGCTACTCGTTCACGAAGAGCGCCACGCTGGCGGTGAAGCCGTGCAGGAAGTTCTTGCCCCCCACCGGGCCGATCTCCCCGGCGCAGAACATGCCTGCCACCGGGAGCGGGCCGAGGTGGGAGCGCACCGCGGCGACATCGTGATCCGGGGCGCCGAACAGGTTCATCCCCCGGCCGTTGCAGGTGAACAGGAGCGCCCCGGCGATGGTGCTCGGGTCGCCCACCCGGGAGAGTTCCAGGACGCCGAGCGAGCCGTTCAGATCCTCGTCGGCCGCGGAGGCGTCCCGGATGTGGAACTGCACCGTCTGGCCGACGCTCACCGGCTCCCCGATGGCGATCCAGCCGGAGCGCTGGTCGGCGCCGATGACGTTGCGGATGAGGAAGTCGCCCGGCCCGAACTCGGAGGCGTACTCGTCGATCACCACGCCTACATGTAGCCCGTGGCGGGCCCGTTCCTGGTCGTCGGGAGCCAGCGAGCGGAAGAGGTCGCCCAGTTTCTCCATGGGCAGCGACCCGGCGAGGCCCTGGATCACGTTGCCGTCGGCAGCGGTGACCACGGACGTTGCGCCGATGGGCTTGCACCCCTGGGACACCAGGGTCTCGATGCGGATGTCACCGCTGAGCGTCACCCCGACCGCACCCGCGGTGCGGACGTCGCCGTTGTAGACGAGCGCATGATGGCCCCGCCCCCGGCCACCGCTGGCCATCCCACCGATCACCGGGATGGGCGCATCGCCCGCCCGGAGGGCGTTGAGCTGCTCGAGCGCGTCGGTGGGGAAGGTGTAGGGCTCGCCGAGCAGGATGATCGCCCGGGTGTCGTCCGCCACCGGCGGGATGCCCAGGATCGTGGGGCCGTCGTCGGTCTGGGCTTCGCCCAGGACGAAGGGCTCCACCCGGGCGCCGTCCAGCCGGGCTGCCCAGACGCTGAACGCCGGACCGGCCTCCACCTCGCGCCCGTCGCCCACCACTGCCTGGGCGGTGCAGCCGATGACCGCCGCCGGCTTCGCCCCGGTGGCGAGCATGCCGGCGACCTCGGCGATCCGGGCCAGGTGGTGGATCGAGTGGAAGGCCACCACCAGGTCGGGCTGCTCGCCCTCGAGGGCCTCGAGGGCCCGGCCGAGCGCCTCCCGGGCAGCCTCGGGGGCATCGGGGAGGGTCGAGAGGGCAGCGCCGATCCGCATGGCGTTCACCCTACTCCGCCCACCGCCCTACTCGGCCCCGGGCGGCCCCAGGCCGGGCTCGGTCATGCGCCGCAGGTCGAGGGCGGCGTCCACCTCATCGGCCCCCATGAGGCCCCGGGCCACCACGATCTCCTTGAGCGAGGCGCCGGTGGCGTAGGCCTCCTTGGAGACCTCGGCGGCAGCGTCGTAGCCGATCAGCGGCACGAGGGCGGTCACCGTCACCAGCGAGCGGTCGAGCAGGCCCCGGGCCCGCTCTTCGTCGGCCTCGATCCCGGCCACGCATTTGGCGGCCAGCAGGGCGGCGGCGATGCCGAGGGTCTCGGCGGAGAACAACAGGTCGTGGGCCATCAGGGGCATCATCGTGTTGAGCTCGAAGACGCCCCCCAGACCACCGAGCGTGATGGCAATGTCGTTGCCGATCACCTGGGCGGCCACCTGGATCACTGCCTCGGGGATCACCGGGTTCACCTTCCCCGGCATGATGCTGGAGCCCGGCTGGAGCGCCGGCAGCTTGATCTCGGCGATGCCGGTGCGGGGGCCGGAGGCCAGCCAACGCAGATCATTGGCGATGCGTGCGACCGCCACCGCCGCGCCCCGCAGCGCCCCCGACGTCTCCACCACGGCATCCCGGGCGCTCTGCGCCTCGAAGTGGTTGGGCGCCTCGCGCAGGCTGAAGCCGGTCCGCCGGACCAGCTGTCGGATGGCGGCGGCGGCGAACGAGGGGTGGGCGTTGATCCCGGTCCCCACGGCCGTCCCACCCAGCGCCACCTCCTCCAGGTGCGTGCGGCAGCCCGCCACCCAGGTCATGGCGTGGTCCACCTGGGCGGCGAAGCCGGCGAACTCCTGCCCCAGGCGCACCGGCGTGGCGTCCATGAGGTGGGTACGGCCCGACTTCAAGATGTGGTCGAAACGGGCCGCCTTGCCCTTCAGCTCGTTGCTCAGCTCCCCCAGCCCGGGCAGGAGGATCTCCCGGAGGGCGGTGAGGGTGGCCAGGTGCGTGACGGTGGGGATGACATCGTTGGAGGACTGGCAGCGGTTGACGTGGTCGTTGGGGTGCACCGGGTGCCTGGCCCCCCGGGTGCCGCCCAGCAGCTCGCTGGCCCGGTTGGCGATGACCTCGTTGGCGTTCATGTTGGTGGAGGTGCCCGAGCCGGTCTGGAACACGTCGATGACGAACTGGTCGTCGTGGCGGCCGTCCACCACTTCCTGGGCGGCCTCCCGGATCGCCCCCGCCAGGCGGGGCTCCAGCAGGCCCAACTCCTCGTTGGCCTGTGCCGCCGCCCACTTGACATGGCCCAGGGCACGGATGAAGCGCCGGCCGAAGCGCCACGACGAGAGCGGGAAGTTCTCCACCGCCCGCTGGGTCTGGGCGCCGTAGAGGGCACCGGCGGGCACCGGCACCTCGCCCATGCTGTCTCGCTCCACCCGGGTCTCGGCCATCGCCGAGCATCATACGGAGGCGCCTCCCCCGGAGGGGGTCTGACGGTAGGGTGCTCGGATGCTCCTGCTCCTCGTCCGCCACGGCACCACCGCCCTCACCGGATCGACCCTCACCGGGCGCATGCCGGGCGTCCACCTGTCGGAGGAGGGCGCCCGCCAGGCCAAGGGGGTCGCCGAGCGCCTGAGCAGCCTGCCGGTCAAGGCGGTGTACGCCTCCCCCCTCGAGCGGTGCCAGGAGACCGCCGAGCCCATCGCCGCCTCCTACCGGCTCACCACCCGCACCCTGGAGGGCGTGGCCGAGGTGGACTACGGTGCCTGGGCGGGCCGCACGTTCAAGCAGCTCACCCGCCTCAAGGCCTGGCAGGAGCTCCACGCCCGGCCCGCCGACTTCCGCTTCCCGGGCGGTGAGAGCATCCGGGAGGCCCAGACCCGGGGGATGGCGGCGGTCCACGACCTCGCCGCCAAGCACCCCAAGCAGGCAGTGGTGGTGGTCTCCCACGCCGACATCATCCGGCTGATCGTCGCCGGATCCCTCGGCCTCGGCCTGGACCTGTACCAGCGGGTTATCGTCGGGGTGGCCTCGGTCAGCGCCGTGCTCTACGGCGACCGGGTGCCCCGGCTCATCCGGCTGTCGGACACCGGGTCGCTGGAGGAGCTGGCGGAGCGGCTGAAGCCGAGGCGCGAGGACTCGGCCCCGAAGAAGGGGACCGGAGGGAGGGCGGGGAGCCAATGAGCGAGGACATCGAGTTCGACGGCGTCGATCGCATCACCTTCGGCACCGTCGGCCCGCCCGGGCGGCGGACGTTCTACCTGCAGGCCCGGCGGGGCACCGTCATGGTCACGCTCGTGGTCGAGAAGGAGCACCTGGTGGCGCTCGGGGAGGGCACCGAGGAGATCTTCAAGGCCGAGGGCTACCCGGACCCCGCCACCGGGGGCACCGACGAGGACCCCCCCATGGAGCTCGAGGAGCCCATCGAGCCGATGTTCCGGGTGGGTGCGGTGGCACTCGGATTCGCCGAGGACCGGGACCTGGTGCTCATCGAGTGCCGGGCGATGGCGCCCGAGGACGAGGAGTCGCCCGCCGCCCGCTTCTGGATCACCAAGGCGCAGCTGGAGGCCCTGAGCGCCCGGGGCGTGGAGGTGGCCTCCCAGGGCCGCCCGCTCTGCCCGCTCTGCCGGGTGCCGATGGACCCCGAGGGCCACGAGTGCTTCGCCTCCAACGGGCACCGCACGGGCTCCGCGCTGGACTCGTAAGCCGCCCGCCGGAGCCCACCCGGGGCATGACCTGAAACCGCTGCCCTCCACCCAGGAGCTGCTGGCCGAGGAGCTGGAGGTCCTCGGCCTCATGCCGGGCGCGTCGAACTACACGTTCCTGTGCCGCCTGGGGCCCGAGATGGAAGGTGAGGCCGAGGACGGGGCCGGCGAACGCCTGGCGATCTACAAGCCCCGGCGGGGCGAGGCCCCTCTGTGGGACTTCCCCTCCGGGACGCTCTGCCAGCGAGAGGTGGCGGCCTACCTGGTGAGCGCCGCGGCCGGCTTCGATCTGGTGCCCCCAACGGTGCTGCGCGACGGCCCGGCCGGGCCGGGGTCGGTGCAGGCGTTCGTGCACCACGACTTCGACTGCACCGCCTTCGATCTCTACCGGAGCAACGACGCCGATCTCCGCCGCATCGCCCTGTTCGACCTGGTGATCAACAACGCCGACCGCAAGGCCGGCCACGTCTTTGTGGACGTCGGGGGCCACGTGTGGGCGATCGACCACGGGATCTGCTTCCACGCCGAACCCAAGCTGCGCACCGTCCTTTGGGACTTCGCCGGGACCCCGATCACCGACGGGGAGCGGGCGCTCCTCGACCGCCTGGTGGAGGCGCTCACGGGCGACCTGGGCGACCGGCTCCGGCCGCTCCTGGACGCCGAGGAGCGGGTGGCTCTGCGCAGGCGCCTGCGGGCGGCCCGCGGGGCAAAGGTGTTCCCCCAGCCCGGGCCGGGCCGCTCCTTTCCCTGGCCGCCGGTCTGAGGAGGGTCCCCGGTATCGGGTCTACCATGGAGGGGTGACCGAAGGGCGCAACTGGATCGGAGGGCGCTGGGTGCCCGCCGCCTCGGGGGAGACCTTCCCGAGCGGGAACCCGGCCGACCGGGACGAGGTGCTCGGCACGTTCCCCGCGTCGGGCGCGGCCGATATCGATGCTGCCGTCGGCGCCGCTACCGGGGCTTACCCGGGCTGGCGCCGCACCCCCACTCCCCGCCGGGCCGACTACGTCCTGCGGGCCGGGCTGGTCCTCGAGCAGCGCAAGGAGGAGCTGGCCCGGCTCATGACCCGGGAGATGGGCAAGACGCTGCGCGAGACCCGGGCCGACGTCCAGGAGGGCATCGACTTCTGCCTCTACATGGCCGGCGAGGGCCGCCGCTCCTTCGGCAACACCCTGCCCGCCGAGTTGCCCAGCAAGTTCTCCATGACGCTTCGCCACCCCGTCGGCGTGGTGGGCCTGATCACCCCGTGGAACTTCCCCGTCGCCATCCCGCTGTGGAAGATCGCCCCCGCCCTGATCGCGGGCTGCACCTGCGTGTTCAAGCCCGCCGAGGACACGCCGCTGCTGGCCGGGATCTTGGTGGAGGTCTTCGAGGAGGTCGGGCTGCCGCCCGGTGTCTTGAACCTGGTCCACGGCCTGGGGGAGGCCGCGGGCGCCGCGCTGGTCGAGCACCCCGGCGTCGCCGCCATCTCGTTCACCGGGAGCCTGGCGGTGGGGCGGCAGGTGGCCGAGGTCTGCGCCCGCCAGGGCAAGCGCTGTTCGCTGGAGCTGGGGTCGAAGAACGCCATGGTGGTGCTGCCCGACGCCGACCTGGACCTGGCGGTGGAGGCCGCCGCCTGGGGGGCATTCGCCACCAGCGGCCAGCGCTGCACCTCCACCAGCCGGTTGATCGTGCTGCCCGACATCAAGGAGGCGTTCACCGAGGCCCTTCTCGCCCGGGTGGGTGCCATGAAGGCCGGCTCCGGGCTGGACCCCGACGTCGAGCTGGCCCCGGTGATCAACGCCACCCAGAAGGCCCGCATCCTGGACTACATCGCCGTCGGCCGGCAGGAGGGAGCCGTGGTCCTCACCGGCGGCCACGAGCTGACCGGCGGGGTCTACGACCGGGGCAACTTCATTGCCCCGACTGTCTTCGACGCCATGACCCCGCAGATGCGCATCGCCCGGGAGGAGATCTTCGGGCCGGTGACCGGCATCATCACGGTGCCCAACCTCGATGCCGCCCTCGCGGTGGCGAACGGGACCGAGTACGGCCTCTCGTGCGCGGTCTACACCCGGGACATCGGGGCCACGTTCACCGCCATCGCCGAGCTGGAGTTCGGCGTCGTCTACATCAACGCCCCCACCATCGGAGCCGAGGTCCAGCTGCCCTTCGGGGGGATGAAATCCACCGGCAACGGTCATCGGGAGGCAGGCCCGCAGGCGCTGGACGAGTTCACCGAGTGGAAGGCGGTGTCGGTGGACTTCTCCGGCCGGGTACAGAAGGCCCAGGGGATCGACTGAGGCGCACCGGTGACCGAGATCCCGCCCGTGCCGGACACCACCATCCTGCTGGTCGAGGTCGGCTCGACTGCCCACGGCACCGGCCTGCCGGGGGGCGAGGACCACGACCAGATGGGCATCGTCGTCGAGCGCCCGCGCGACGTCCTCGGCCTGCGCGATGGCGGGCTGCCCAGTGTGATGCAGCGCACCCAGCTGGGCGGCCTGCAGTCCGGCCCGGGCGACACCGACCGGACGCTGCACTCGCTGCGCCGCTTCCTCCGGCTGGCCGCCAGCGGCAACCCCTCCATCCTCATGGCCTGCTGGGCGCCGGTGCTCCAGGCCACTGCCGAGGGCCGGGAGCTGCAGGCGATGGGCGACCGCTTCATCGGTCGCCACCTGGTGGCCCGCTACCGGGGGTACATGCAGTCCCAGGCCCGGGAGCTGCTGGCTGCGCCCCCCCTCACCCGCACCTTCAACACCAAGCGGGCCATGCATGCCTGCCGCCTCGGTTACCAGGGCCTGGAGCTACTCACCACCCGGTCCCTGTCGCTGCCGATGGCCGGCGAGACCGCCGGGTGGCTCCGGGCGGTGCGCAAGGGCGAGGTGCCCCTGGGGGAATGGCGCCGGGAGTTCGAGCGCCTCGACGCCAGCCTGGCGGCCGCGCTCACCGACGGCACCATCCCCGAGGCCCCCGACCGGGCGGCGATCGAAGCATGGTCGATCGAGGTCCACCTCCGCCTGTGGGGCGCCGCCTAGCGTCGTGCCGTGCCGGCCGTCACCGTCCTACCTCGTCGCCGGCTCGCCCAGGATCGTCGCCATCAGCCGGATGGCGGCCGCCTTGTCCAGCGGGTCGTTGCCGTTGCCGCACTTGGGCGACTGGACACAGGCCGGGCATCCCCGCTCACAGCGGCATCCCCGCACGGCCTCCAGGGTGGCCGCCAGGTGCTCCTCGGCCCGGGCAAAGCCCCGCTCGGCGATGCCCATGCCGCCGGGGTAGCCGTCGTAGATGAAGACGGTGGGCAGGCCGGTGTCGGCCGACAGGGCAGTGGAGACCCCGCCGATGTCCCAGCGATCGGCCATGGCGAAGAGCGGCAGGACCCCGATGCCGGCGTGCTCGGCGGCGTGCAGCGCCCCGGGCAGGTCGGGGGCGTCGATGCCGGCGCGGGCAACGATGGCCGGGGGCACCGTGTACCACATGGCCACGGTGGCGAGGACCTCGGGGGGCAACTCCAGCGGGGTGACGTCGAGCAGTTCGCCGGTGTCGATGGACCGGCGGGCGTAGGCCACCACCTGGCGGCCCACCTCGACCTTCCCCAGGAAGCAGTCCACCGCCCCCAGACGGGCCGAGGCGGTCACCCCGATCACCCGCAGGTCCGACGTGTCCCGGGCCTGGGTGAAGTAGTCCGGCGTCCCCGCCTCCACCAGTGCCACCCGCTCGGCGAGGTCGAGGCCCGCCACCACGTAGCTCTCCCCCTGGTGGAGGTAGGTCGCCCCGGGGTGGACCTGGCCGAAGGCCCGGGCGGCGTCCACCGTGCCCAGCAGGGCCCCGGTGCCGGCGTCCACGATCCGGTAGGCCTCGCCCCCCAGGGACCGCAGGTCGAGGGCCCCGCCCGGGGCTTCCCGACGGCGCCAGTGGAGGCGGGTGCGCCCGCCCGCCTTGGGGGTCCGCACCGCCAGGTCGCCGGCTGCCACCATCGCCCCGACCACCGGCGCCGCCCCCTCGCCGAAGGTCGCCTCGGCCTCACCTTCGGCCAGCGGCAGCTCGTGGGCGGCACACCCCAGGTGCGGTTCCAGGATCCGCGGGTTGGTGACGTCCACCAGGGCCGCCTCGTGCGGCTTGGTGAGCAGCACGTCGGGATGCGAGAGGTAGTACTGGTCCAAGGGGTCCTCGTGGCCCACCAGCACGGCCACCGATTCGCCCCCCGACCGCCCGGCCCGCCCGGCCTGCTGCCAGACCTGGGCCACCGTGCCGGGGAACCCGTTCATCACCACCGCGTCCAGGCCCCCGACGTCCACCCCGAGCTCGAGGGCCGTGGTGGCGGCCACACCCAGGAGCTCGCCGCTGAAGAGCTGCTGCTCGATCTCCCGGCGCTCGGCCGCCAGGTACCCCGCCCGGTAGGCGCGCACCCGCCGGGCGGTCTCGGGCGCCTCAATGATGCTGCGGGCATGCTTGGCCACCAGCTCGGCGCCCTTGCGGGACTTGGCGAAGGCCAGGGTGCGCACCCCGTCCTCGACGAACGCCGCCATCAGCCGGGCCGTCTCCCAGTTGGACGACGCCCGGCGGCCGGACGCCTCGTCCTTGAGCGGCGGGTTCCAGAAGGCGAACAGGCGGCTGCCCTTCGGCCCGGCGTCGTGCTGCACGGCATCGAAGGGCGCCCCGATCAGGCGCTCGGCCAGGTCGCCCGGGTTCCCGATGGTGGCCGACGCCAGGATGAAGGTGGGGTCGGCCCCGTAGTGGCGGGCGACCCGGCGCAGGCGGCGCAGGATGCAGCCGACGTGCGACCCGAAGACCCCGCGGAGGGTATGGGCCTCGTCCACCACCACGAAGGCGAGGCCCCCGAAGAGATCCGCCCACCGGGCATGGCTGGCCAGCAGCCCGAAATGGGCCATGTCGGGGTTGGTGAGGACGATACGGGCGTAGCGCCGCACCATGGCGCGCTCATCGCCCGGCGTGTCGCCGTCGTAGGTGGCCGCCGTCACCGGGGGGACCGCCAGCGCGCGCAGCGCCCGGAGCTGGTCCTGGGCGAGGGCCTTGGTGGGGTACAGGTACAGCGCCCGGGCCCGCCGCTCGGCCAGCAGCCGCTCCAGGACCGGCAGGTTGAAGCACAGGCTCTTGCCGCTGGCGGTCCCGGTGGACACGATGACGTTGTGCCCGGCCCGGACGGCGGCCAGCGCCTCGGCCTGGTGGGTCCAGAGCCCGGTGATCCCCAGGGCTTGCAGCCGGGCCGCCAGCAACCGGGGGAGCGGTGGGTCGGGAGCCACGGCCGTCCCCGCCCGGGCGGGGAGGCGCACAAGGCGCACCAGGCCCTCGTCGGGGGCCTCCTCCGGGTCGGCCGGGGGGTGACCGTCGGGGGACAGGCTGGTCAGCAGGGACTCGAGATCCACGGTCCCGCCACGCTATCTCGGGGCCGTGCTCGCTCCCGGAAACCCGAGCCGGCCCCTGGGAAACGCGAAGGCCCCCAGACGCGCAGCTACCCGCTTGGGGGAGCGGGTAGCCAGTGCTGGTGCAAATCTGAACCGCTGCTAGTTCCGGCTAGTTCCGGCTAGTTCCGGCCTCCGGGGGTCTGGCTCAGTACCTCTTCAATGGAGATCGACTCGGACGCCAGGCGCTCGGCCAGCTCACGGATTGGGGCTCCCGGGAACCGCCGGTGCCCACCCAGGGTGCGAACGTAGGGCAGCTTGCCCTCCTTCGCCCACCGGGACACCGTCTTCGGCGATACGTGCAGCAGGCGAGCTACCTGCGCAGCCAGCAGGTACTCGTTCTCTCGCGCCTCTCCTGCCATGTTGCCCCCTTCCTTTCGCTAAACCACTTCCCGCGACCTGGACAGATAACCTCAACTACGTGAGGTTACCACGATACGGATGGTACATGTGGCGTGGCTCGAACTCCCTCCCCAAACCTGAGTCCGATGTGGTCATTGCACGCTGGAGCATACCGGCTACTTTGCACGAGGTGGCGGATCCCAAGTCAGAAAATCGCTAGAATTCTGCGATGATGTGTGTCGGGATCGCTAAATTGGGCATGTCAGTGCCAACCCGGCCTGCCTAACCAGCTCCATGAAGCTGCTGAGCGTGGCCGAAGTGGCCCGCGTGATGCGGGTATCCAACATGACGGTGTACCGGCTGATCCGTTCCGGGACGCTGCCCGCGCAGCGGGTGGGCAACCGGTACCGGGTCCGGGAGTCCGACGTCGAGGCGTACCTGAGGAACGCCTACTCCGACGCCGGGTGAACCGGCCCCGACCGCACTGACCTGCCGGAGCGCGCGGCTTCCCGTCATACTGCTGGTTTGCCTTTCTCAAGCTCGGGCTCAACGTCGGGCTCAAGGTCGGACTACAGGTCGGGGGTGAATGCATGTCGTCGGTTGTGAAGAAGCGCCGGAAGAAGATGCGTAAGAAGAAGCACAAGAAGATGCTGCGCAAGACGCGCTGGCAGCGCCGTCAGCTCGGCCGGTAGGACCCGCGCAAGAGGGTCCTACCGTCTCGGCGGGGGAGGGGTACCGCTACACCACCATCGGCTTCCTGTCCGACTACGGGCTGGCGGACGAGTTTGTGGGGGTGTGCCACGGCGTCATCCGGCGGGTGGCGCCGGCGGCCACCGTGGTGGACATCACCCACGGCGTGCTGCCGAACGACATTGCCGTGGGGGCGGCGCTGCTCGCCGAAGCGGTTCGCCACTTCCCGCCCGCCGTCCACCTGGCCGTCGTCGACCCCGGGGTGGGGACCAAGCGGCGTGGGATCGTGCTCCAGACCGGCAGCGGCTCCTGCCTGGTCGGTCCCGACAACGGCCTGCTGATCCCGGCCTCCGAAGCGCTGGGCGGCCCCGCGCAGTGCTACGAGCTCACCAACCCCACGCTGCGGGCGGAGCGCCCGTCACAGACCTTTCACGGGCGGGACATCTTCGCCCCGGCTGCCGGCCACATCGCCCGGGGCGTCGAGCTGAGCGCGTTCGGCCCGGCAGTGCCGGTCGCCGAGCTGGTGACCCCGGAGCCCCCCTTCGCCGGCGTCGTCGAAGGCAGGCCGGTACGAGAGGCGGTGGGGGAAGTGGTCCTCATCGACCGCTTCGGCAACCTGACCACGAGCCTGGCCGCATCCCACCTCGCGGCCGCCGGTGCTGTCCCGGGGGACGTGCTGGACATCGTGGTCGGGGACCAGCGGTTGCGGGCGCCCTACGGCGACACGTTCGCCAGCGTGGGGTCGGGAGAACCGGTGGTACTGGTGGACTCCCATGATCTGGTGGCCATCTGCTACAACCGGGGCAGCGCCGCCGAGGCGCTCGGTGCCGGCCGAGGAACCAAGGTAACCCTCAGCCTCGCGGGCGGATCTCCTGCGGCCGGGATCTAGCGGGATCTAGTGGGGCAGCTCGTGGCTGACCTGCAGCACCCCCAGCACGCCAGCCAGCAGGATCGCGGCCAACAGGAGCACAATGGCGAAGAACGTGTTACGCCGCATGGGCTGCTCCTGAGCGCGCAGGAGGTGGTGTTGCGCTGACGCTGGCCGACTCGCACCAGGGCCTCGAGCTGGCCATCTTCTGGATCATCGTCGGCGGGCTGGCCGGATGGCTGGCCAGCCTGGTGGCACGAACCGGGCCCCGCATGGGCTGCCTCCTCAATGTCGTCGTCGGTGTGGTGGGCGCGGTCATCGGCGGCTGGGTGTACCGCAACCTCGGCGTCTCGGTCCCCCAGGGCCACCCGTTCTGGGCGACCGTGCTCATGGCCTTCATCGGGGCCGTCGTCCTGCTGCTCATCCTCCGCCTCCTCGGCGGGCTCGCCCGGCGCTGAGAGCCGCCCACGGCCCACACGATAGCGGCCTCAGGATAGTCGCTACGCCGTCCGCTCCAGGCAGTAGTCCCGCGCCCGGCGCAGGGCGTCGAGCAGTTTCTTCGGCTCGGGGGTGAGGCCCCGCAGGTCCAGTTCCAGGGCCACGGTGCCCCGGTAGCCCACATCCGGCAGGCGGCGCAGGAAGCTGTCCAGCGGGAGCACGCCGCTGCCCGGCAGCGCATGGTTGTCGCGGTGGTCGCAGTGCGAGTCCGACAGGTGAATGTGCGCCAGCTTGGGGGCCACGGTGTCCAGCGAGGCCAGGATGTCGCTCCCGTCCACCGCGCAGTGGCTGGTGTCCAGGG
Organism: Actinomycetota bacterium; assembly: GCA_035765775.1. Lineage (NCBI taxonomy): Bacteria > Bacillati > Actinomycetota > Actinomycetota bacterium. Next base: position 52,363 of record DASTWV010000009.1, read on the forward strand.
TGACGTTGGGGAACTGCTGCACCTCGGTGGGGGACAGCCACCGGTAGCCCTTCACCGCCCGGCCCCGCACCCAGACGTGGAACATGTTCTCGACCCCGATGGTCACCTCCCGGTCCCGCTCGTAGGTGTCGAGGTCACCCAGGAGCCACGCCTGGTACTTCACGTCCCACATCAGGGGCGGATGCACGACGACGAGGTCGGTCCCCAGCTGCTTGGCCAGGTCCACGGAGCGGTCGATGATCCGGAGCGAGTTCGGCCCCCACACCCGCCGGGTCACCACCAGCATCGGGGCGTGCACCGCGATGAAGCGCAGGCCGTCCCGGCGGGCGAGATCCTGGGGGACCCGCGCCGACTGGGTGCGGGGATCCCGGGTCACCATCAGCTCGATGGCGTCGAAGCCTGCTTCGGCGATGGTGCCGAAGGTCCGCTCGAGGTCCCACATCCAGAAGGAGCCTGTCGAGCAGGCGATCGTCGGCCCGGCCTGCTCGGGGAGGTGGTCACCCACCGGCGCATTGTAGTGGCCGGGATTGAGCACCGGGCTGCCCGGGGACACTCAAGACAGAGCAGCCGAAGGCGGAACGCCGGTACTGACCGGAGCCGAGAGACGACGTACGGAGGTGACGCGATGCGCAACGCGTGGAAGGGACTGATGATCGGTGCGTTCACGGGCGCCGGAGTGGGTCTGGTCCTGGATCTGATCGACCAGGTCGCCCTCACGGGCGTGAAGGGGGCCATCGAGGTGAAGAACAAGGCGCCTGAGGCCATCCACTGGGCCAGGGACGCGGCCAAGGACGCGGCCGAGCGGGCGACGGAACGGATCCGGGAAGCAGAAGGACCCGCGGGCGAAGCGCTGAAGAAGGTGCCCGACAAGGTCCACGACCTCGCCCAGCGCCTGGCACAGTCGGACGCCGCCAGCAAGGCCCTCGACGCCGCCGGCAAGGCCGCGGAGAAGGCCGGCGAGGCAGCGGGTAAGGCCGCCGGCAGGGCTGGGGACGCCGCCGGCAAGGCCGCCGGTAAGGCAGCAGAAACCTTTGGGAAGGCGGTGGCCGCGGCCACTGGGTAGGGCACCGACGCACTAGTCTGTGCCGCACCGTGTGGCTCTTCCCCCTCGGCGCGGCCCTGGTCAGCACCGCCTTCGCCGCCCAGCTCGCCAAGCAGTACCTGGCCAAGCGGCGGCCCCACCAGCTGGCGTGGACCGCGGCGCTCAGCATGTTCGCGCTCGCCACGCTGGCCACCGCCGAGGGCGTCCGGGGAGGGTGGACGCCGGGCCTGTTCCGCTTGTACTACCTGTTCGGCGCCCTGATCAACGTTCCCTTCCTGGCGGTGGGGACGGTGTACCTGCTGGCCCCCCGCCGGTGGGCGCACGTCTTCGCCGCCCTGGTGGTGGGCGCAGCGACGGTCGGGGCGTGGACCCTGGTGCGGGCGCCGCTCGACGCCATCGCACTGGCGGCCGTCCGCGGCATCCCGGAGTCCAGCGTGGTGATCATCGGGCGGGCGCCGCTGTCCCGGGCCCTGTCCCGCTACTACTCCTACACCGCCTTCGCCATCGTCGTGCTCGGCGCCCTGTGGTCCTCCGGGCGTCTCCTGCGGCAGCGGTCGGAGCACCTGCGCCGGCTGGCCACAGGAAACCTGATGATCGCCGGCGGCACGCTGGTGGTGGCCGCCGCCAGCATCGCCATCCGGCTGGGCAGGGGATCGGACGTGGCGGCGCTCTTCTCAACCGGCCTCCTCGCCGGGATCACCCTTATGTTCCTGGGTTTCCTGCGCACCCGCAGCCGCCCCGCCGCGGCCCCGGCCACGGTGCCTGCCGCCGATGGCCCCGCCCCGGCCACGCCCTGACATCCCCGACGAACGAAGGGGAGCCGATGGCGACGGTGGTGGTCTACAGCCGGCCCGGCTGCCACCTGTGCGACGGTGTCCGGCGGGTACTGGACACCGCCGGCGTGACCTACGACGAGGTGGACATCGACCGGGATGAGGCCCTCAAGGCCGAGTACGGCTGGATCGTCCCGGCGGTCGCCGTGGGCGGGCGCCTGGTCTACGAGGTGGGGATGGACCCAGCCGTGCTGCCCGGCCTGCTGCGGGAGACCGAGCAGATTCGCACCCGGCCGGCCACCGATGGGGGCCAGAGCGGGGATTAGTCCGTTGCGTGCAAAGGGACTGGGGGGTCATGCCGCCTTTTTGGCGGGTCGAGGGCACCCGGACCCGCGCCATCCTTTGGGGTCCACGGATGCGGCCCCTCGGCGGAGGTCGGGGACATTCGTCCCGGGCAGTGGGACAAATGTCCCCCGGAAGTCGGCCCCTGAGGAGGCTTCGGCCTTAGGTGGGCTGCCCGGCCAGGGCGGACTGCTTGCGGGCCTTCTCGTAGCGGTTGAGGCCCAGCAGGTGGAGCAGGAAGAGGATCATCGATACCACGAACACAATCGCCGCCGGCGTGTGGAGGTCGCCCCGGACCCGCACGGCGACGATGGTCACCGGTGGCGGGGAACCCGGGTGGCTCGAGACATCCAGGATCAGGATCGGCACCCCGGCCCGGACCAGGGAGCCGGCCGCGGGCCCGAAGGCGGCCACCACCCCGGAGTCGGTGGACGGCAGGTTGAAGCTCTGGCCGTTGGCGGTCGCCTCCAGCACGTCCTGGCCGTTGCTGACGGTATCGCCGACCTTCACCAGGTACTTGACCACCGTGGCGGTCTGCAGGTTGTTGGGGAGGCTCTGCTCGCTGACCGGGGCCGAGGCGACGCCCTTGGCCACCGCGATGATGGAGGCCTTGCCCTTGACCGTCGCCGGCTGCATGCGGATGTCGGTTTCGGTGAACTTGCCGGTCTCTAGGCCGATGGTGCCCTGGATGAGCGGCTTCACCTGGGCAAGGACACCCGGGATGGGGCTGATGGCGTTGCCCACAAGGCCGTCCATGACGGTCTTGACCTCCGACTCCTCGGCCAGCTCGTCATCGGCGCTCTTGAGGTCCGCCAGGTACTTGCCCTGTGTGGGCTTCACCCACGGCGGGCTGTTGGGATAGCTGGACAGGTCGTACGTGGTGCCGTCGAAGCTGGCCTTGGTGATGCCCGGCCCCACCCCGATGCCCTGCCACGCCGTGGCGTTCCCTGTCGGGCCGAGGGCGCTGATGGTCCAGATGAAGCCCATGATCACCAGGCAGCCGAAGGTCACGCAGGCCTCTACGAGGTAGGCGAGCTTGGCGCCGAGGATCATCGACAGCAGCATGTAGACGAGGAGGAAGAGCACGCCCGGCACTGCGATGGTGGCGATGACGCCCTTGGTGAACACGCTCACTGGGCGGCTCCCTTCAGCTGGGTCTGCACGTCGGTCTTCACGGTCTGCGTCATGGCGTGGGGGAAGCAGCCGGCGAGGAAGCAGCCGGGGAGGGCGCCACCACCGGCTTCTGGATGGTCTCCAGGTAGGCGAGGATGTCGTTGATCTGCTGGTCGGTCAGCGGGCCGCCGTACTTCTGGCTCCAGGTGGGCATGTCGTCGCCGTCGCCGATCACCCCGTTGGTGCGGCCCTGCTCGATGGTGGACTGGATGAAGGCCAGCGCCGTCTTGTAGCCGGGCCGCTTGGCCGGGTTGGCGTAACGGGCGAAGACCCCGGTGAGGTTCGGCACCACGGCGGTCGATGACTTGCCGGTGGTGGAGTCGATGTAGGTGTTCGTGCCGCCATCGGCGTTGTCGCCGTAGTTGTCGCCCGAGGTGATGTTGCCGTTGCCGTGGCAGCGGGCGCAGCCGATGCCCCGGGTGTTGGTCAGGCCGGTCTTGGGGTCCGTCGGCAGGTAGAAGTACTGCTGGCCCCGCAGGACCTGGTTGTGGTCGAAGAAGGCGGTGGCGTTGGTCATCCGGGTGGGCTCGTGGACCCAGTAGAAGAAGATGAACAGGGCCACCAGCAGGCTCATGATCAGCCCCCACACCGAGATGCGGGTGAGGCGCGGGCCCTCCAGGACGTCGTCGGTGTCCCCGGGCCGCAGGGCGGGGGGGACCTTCTCAGGCTTGCGCCGCATGGGCTGCATGGGCCCCGTGGGGCCTCCAGGATCGCTCATCGCCGGCTATGCCCCCGAGATGTTCACGCAGTGGGTACCCTCGGCATTGGGCTGCGAGGTGACGGTCCCCCGGGGCGGCCCGGTGATCAGGGTGGAGGTGTCCACGACGACCTGGCCGTTGACGATGTCCACCCGGAACCGGTCCAGGCTGCGGGGAGCGGGCCCTGCCCGGTACTCGCCGTTGATCGAGTACTTGGAGCCGTGGCACGGGCACTCGAACCACTTCGAGGTGTTGCAGAAGGGCACCGTGCAGCCCAGGTGCACGCACTTGCGGTACAAGGCCACGAAGCCTGACTCGGCGGTGTTGGCCTGCACGTAGGCCGGGACCTTGGCCGCGGCCGCCGGCTGGCCCTCGTAGGTCATGAGGAAGATGCCGGGGGGGAGCACGGCGGTGTCGCTGTCGGCGATGGGCACCCGGGTGCTCTCCAGCTGCGAGCGGAGCTGGCTGGCGTCGCCCACGATGACCTTGCCCCCGAGGCCCCCGGTGTTGCGGGGCCAGAGGAAGTCGAGCGAAGCAAGGGCGAAGTTGCCGAGAGCCACCACCACGGCGGCAACGTAGGCCCGGTTGAGGAACTGGCGCCGGGTGACGCCCGCGGCGTCGTCGAAGGAAGCCCGGGGCCGCGGGTTCCGCTCCCCGGACGAAGCCATGATCGAGCCCTCGATTTCCGGGGCAGCGTCCGGCTTGGCCCGCAGGTAGACCATGAAGAGGACCCACGCGGCCAGCGTGATGAAGACGATCAGCGCTACAAGGCTACCGATACTCATATCCGGACGGCTCCTGAACCAGTGGACGGGCGCGCGACAACAGCGGGGTGCATCACAACTCGAATCCGTGTTCCCCGAGGGAGTCGAGGTTCCGTAAGTAGAACAGCCCGTCCTTCCAGGGGTAGACCCAGTTCTGGCCGGGGCCTCGGAACAGGACGCCCACGGAGACCAGCACCGCAAAGAAGCACATGAAGATCGTCATCAGCACGATCGCCAGCTTGCGGTCCGCCGGCTTGGTGGACGGGTTCCGGTCGACGAAGGGGGCGGCCATGAAGCCCACGATGATCCACTGGGGGATGGTCACTCCGGCCACCTGCGGGTGGAAGTAGCGCAGCAGCTCCTGCAGGCCGAGGAAGTACCAGGGGGCCTTCGAGGGGTTCGGCGTCTGGTTGATGTTGGCCATCTCGCGGAACGGGGCGTTGATGACCAGCGCCATCACCAGCAGGAAGAGGGTGGCCGCCAGGATGGCCAACATCTCGGCCGCCATCAGGTGGGGCCAGGTGTTGACCCGGTCGATGGGCTCCTTCTCGACCCGCTGGATGGCCTCGGGCTTGACCACCGCCAGCAGGCGCTGGATCCGCTCGGGGACCGGCTCGGAACTGGCCGCGCGGGCGGCCCGGGCGGCAGATCCCCGGCCCCGGGGCGCCGCGGAGGCCGCGGGCGCCGCAGCGGTGGCGGCGGCCACCCCGGCACCCACCGGGACGCCCGCCGACGCGGTGGGCAGGGAGGTGCCCCGTTGGGCACGCATCCGGGCGGCCTTGGCCCGGGCCTGGGCCACCGCCGGGGATGATCCCTTGGCCTGCTCCTCGGCGAGCACCCGGGTGAAGGCGGCCTCCGGGTCCTCGCCTCCGGCGGTCGGGCCTGCCGGAGCGGCGGCCGCGGCGGCAGGAGCCTGGGCGGGGGGCGGGGCGGCCTCGGCTGCGTGGGCCGATTCCGCCGACCGCGCCGCGGCCGCCTCGGCCGCAGTGGTGGGCAGGCCCTTGGACGCCCGCATCCGGGCAGCCTTGGCCCGCGCCTGAGCGACCTGGGGCGAGGAGCCTTTCCCCTGCTCCTCGGCCAGTACCCGCTCGTATACCTCGTCTGGTGTTTCTGCCATATTCAGCCTCAATCAGCCCGTAGTCAGCCTGTGTCAGCTCGTGGTTAGAGCGGACCGGAGATACCGCCGTCCTTCCGCACCCGCCAGAAGTGCACCGCCATCAGGATGACGATCACGAAGGGCAGGGCTAAAACGTGTAAGGTATACCATCGTACTAAGGTGGACGCACCGATCTGCGAGCCACCAAGTAAGACGAAGTAGACTTCTTTGCCGACCACCGGCGAGTTGTTCATCATGTTGGTGCCCACGGTGACCGCCCAGATGGCCAGCTGGTCCCAGGGCAGCAGGTAGCCGGTGAAGGCCAGCAGCAGGGTCACCAGCAGGAGGGTCACGCCGATGATCCAGTTGAACTCCCGGGGCGGCTTGTAGGCGCCGGTGTAGAACACCCGGCCCATGTGCAGGAACACGGTGATCACCATGAGGTGGGCGCCCCAGCGGTGCAGGTTGCGCACCAACTGCCCGAAGGCCACCGTGGTGTGGAGGTTCACCATGTCGGCGTAGACCACGTCGGTGGAGGGCCGGTAGAAGAACATCAGGAAGATGCCCGTGATGGTGAGGAAGATGAACAGGAAGAACGAGAGGCCCCCCAGGCACAGGGTGTAGGAGAGCTTGATCCCGTGCCGCTTCACCTTTACCGGGTGGAGGTGGTACAGGACCGAGTTCATCACCACGTACGCCCGGTTGCGGGGCGAGTCCTGGTAGCCCTTCCGGAAGATCGATCCGGGCCGGAAGATGGCGCGGAAGAGCTGCGTCTCCCGGAACTTGCTCGCCTTTTCGGCGATCTCCGCCGGGCTCGGTGGCCGCAGTTTCGTTGCCATCTACTCGTTAGCCTCCCTACTGGCGCTACTTGGGTGCTGCTGGGTCAGGTCGGTGCAGCCCTTCTAGTCGACCCGCTGTTCCCCCGACACCGTGCCGAGGGCCCGGGCGCCGCCACCCTTGGCGGCCTCCAGGCGGCCCATGGTGAGGGCGCCGGTGGGGCAACGCTCCACGCACAGGTTGCAGCGCGTGCAGGCGTCGTCGTCGATCACGAAGAGGATGTCGTTCTCCCGCATGTCCCGGGCGATCTCGTCCGAACCGGTCTCAGAGACGATGTCCGAGGTGAGCATGAAGATGGTGTACCAGGGGCAGATGTCCACACACCCCTCGCACAGGATGCAGAGCTCAGGGATGAAGTTGATGTAGCGCGGTGGCTTCCGGATGGACTTCAGCCACTCCGGCGCCACCTCTTGGGCGACGTAATCCGAGCGCAGCGTTGGCCTCTCGATGTCTTCCATAGCCTCACCCCTTGCCGGAACGGTGCTACTTGCCTGGTACCTACCTGCTACCTGGTGCCGTGCTGCTACGTACCTGCTGCGATGCCCGTACTGCTACTTGCCTGGGAGATAGCCCTTCACATCATCCGCCCCCCGCTGCCCCAGCCGGCGGCGCTTCCGCTCGCCGTGGATGTAGGCGGCGGCCAGCACCACGGCCAGCACCGTCGTCTGGTAGCCCATGCTGATGGCGTCCCGCACCCTGGTCGAGGTGTAGGGCTGGATGGTGTGGTGCTTGAAGCCCGGGATCCAGTGCACGACGTCCTGGACGTACTTCTGGGCTGAGAGGTCCCGCGCCGTCCACCAGTAGGTGTAGTAGGACGGGATCCACGCCAGGAGCACGAGCAACAGGGCCACGATCGCGAGCCCGAGAACGATGGCTTTCACCCAGGTCGTTTCGGTGGACTGCGGTCGTCTTAGCATGCGCAGTTCATGTGGTGGCGGGGGTCCTTGGTGAGTGGCCTTGGTCCAATGACGGGCCGCATTATAGCGGAGCGGCCAACGCCCACAACTCCAGCATGAACGGGGTGTGAGCGACTACCTTCGACACGCGAGCAGGCATCAGGAGCATCTCCTGCACGGGTGTGCGCGCCGAACCGGGCTAGTCGCCGGGGCGCTGCTCGGCGGCCTGGAGCTGCTCGAGGCGCCGGTCGATGGCGCGCTGGCGGCGGTCCAGGATGATCAGGTAGCAGCCGATCGCCGCCCACACCACGATGAAGGCGAGACCCAGGTAGCCCAGTCCGCCCTTCATCCCGCCGCGGCTCCCCGAGCGGGCTCCACCGGCGGCACCGGGCGGCCCCCGGCCGGCTGGCGGCGGGCACGGGCGTCGGCGGCCTCCTCGAAGGCGGCCTCGGCCTCGGCGAGCGCGTCCTGCGCCATCTCCAGGCGCATGCGCAGCAGCATCAGCAGCACGAACAACCCGGCAAACACCACCGTCATCCACAGGAACGTCACCAGCATCTGCCAGGGCAGCGACTGGGGGCCGTTCAAGTTGATGAGCCGCATGTCGGGGTGCAGCCCCCGCCACCAGGTCACCGAGTAGTGCACGATCGGGATGTCCACGAAGCCCACGATGCCGATCACGGCTGCGATGCGGGCGCCCCGGGAGGCGTCGGTGGCCATCGCCCGGAACACCAGGTAGCCGACGTAGATGAGCAGCATCACGAAGGTGGTCGTGAGCCGCGGGTCCCAGGTCCAGTAGGTGCCCCAGATGGGCCGGCCCCAGAGCATGCCGGCCACGATGCAGGCCCCGGTGAATAGCACACCGACCTCCGCCGAGGCGTGGGCCAGCGCATCCCAGCGCCGCTTGCTGGTCTTCAGGTAGCCGATGGAGCCCAGCAGTACGAGGCCGAAGGCGAGGTAGGACACCAGGGCGGTGGGCACGTGGACGTAGAAGATGCGCTGGGGCAGGCCCTGCACCGCGTCGGTGGGCACCCAGAAGAAAATGGCGATCATGCCCGCCAGGCCGGCCAGCGGGACCGCGAGGCTCAGCCGCCGGATGGCAGACTGCATCGAGGTTTCTCGGGTCATGGGTTTTTTTGGGTCATGCACGTTCCTCGGATCATTCGTTCACCACGTATTCGAAAACCGCGGCGCCGATCGCCGGGATGACGAGATCGAAGGTACAGAGCAGCATAAACCACTGCCCCTGGGAGGCTAGGCCGCCCCCGGTGAGCAGCGATGCGGTGAGCCGCTCGGCCCCCATGATCAAGGGGAGGACCACCGGGAAGAGCACCAGCGGCAGCACCAGCTCCCGGGCCCGGACGTACTGCGAGGCCGCCCCGAACAGCGTGCCGGCCGACGCCAGCCCGATGTTGGCCACCAGCGCCACCAGCAGGATGCCGGGCAGGAGCGTGCCGGGGGAGACGTCGAAGAACAGCACGAAGGCGGGGAACAGCACCAGCTCCACCACCCACAGGTAGAGGAAGTTCGCCAGCGCCTTGGCGGCGAAGATGGCCGCCGGGTCCACCGGTGCCAGGAGCAGGCCCTCGATGCGGCCCCCCTCGCGCTCCATCGCCGCGCTGCGGCCGAAGCCGAGGATGCCGGCGAACAGCAGGCAGACCCACAGGAAGGCCCCCGCCAAGTCCCGGCTGCCCACCCCGCCCGCGGTCGGGGGCGGGATGGGGGCCCGCCCGGCGCCGGGCGGGAAGTCCAAGGTGAAAAGGAACACGAGAATCAGCCCGAACAGGACCATGAGCGGGGCGATCTCCTTGCCCCGCACCTCGGACCGCAGGTCCTTGCCCGTGAGGAGGAGCATTTTTCGCAAATTGCTCATTGTCAAGAGGCTCCCCGGACCCGTGCTGGATTCTGTCTACACCGGGAGCCGTGGGCAGCCCCTGGGTGCACACAGAATGCAAAAGCCCGCGAAACGGTCATGGGTCCACCAGGCGGCCGCGCTCGAGGGTGGCGATGCGGGTGGCGATCGCCTTGCCCCGGTCCACGTCGTGGGTGGCCACGACCAGCGTGCGCCCCTCCCGGGCCAGCACGGCGGGCAGGGCGGCCGCCGACGCCTCATCGAGGCCCGAGAACGGCTCGTCCACCAGGAGGACGTCGGGGTCGTGCAGCGTCGCCCGGGCGAGCGCTGCCCGCTGGGCCTCGCCCCGGGACAGGGTGCGGCCGAGCGCCTCCGCCTTGTGCACCAGGCCCACGGCCGCCAGCGCGGCCTCGGCCTCCGCCGGGCTCCGGTCGAAGAGGCGGGCGGCCAGGACGAGGTTCTCGGCCACCGTCAGGTAGGGGTAGAGGTAGTGCTCGTGGCCGAGGTAGCCCACCCGGCCCCGCACCGCCCGGGGCGGCTGGCCGTCGATGGCCACGTCCCCCGAGGTCGGCCGCAGGAGCCCGGCGAGGACCTTCAGCAGCGTGGTCTTGCCCGAGCCGTTGTGGCCGAAGATGACCAGGGTCTCACCGGTGGCGATGTCCAGGCTGATCCCGGAGAGCGCCCGGGTGGAGCCGTACAGCCGGGACACCTTCCGCAGGGTGATCACGTCTCTCCTGCGCCCTCGTCTACCTCTGCATCGAGGTTTCCCTCCCCAATGCCGGCCGCGGTCAGCGCCCGAAGCTTCGTTTTCAACAGCTTCCGGCGGGAGGTGTAGGTGTCATCCTCCACCTCGCCCGCCTCATGGGCTTCGTCGAGTGCGGCGATCTCCTCGACCAGATCGTCCCGGGAGGGCGCCTCCAGCCCCGGCTGCGCCGGCCGGGTGGCCTTGGCCCAGCGGAACAGGCGGGGGAAGCCCAGGGCCGAGCCGATGGCCAGGACGAGCAGGAAGGCCAGGCTGATCCACAGCGTGAGGCTGTTGGAGCTGGCGTAGGTGATGCTGGCGCTCAGCGCCGTCCCGGGCGCCAGCGCGCCACCCTGGTAATCGGTATAGGGCTTCTTCTGGATGGTGACGGTCTTCAGCTTGTGCAGCCCGGGCCCGGTGAGCGACAGCCCGGAGTCCAGAAGGATCTCCTCCCGGCCGGTCGGGTAGATGACCGGGCGCGAGAGCGGCCAGCCGCTGCGCGCCACGGTGACGTCGTAGAAGTAGGTGACGCTGGTGGTGCCCGGGTTGACCGGGTCCGAGGACATGGGCATCCCGTCGGCACCGGTGGAGAGCTGCCCGGTGATCCCCGGACCGGGGGCGAACTGGGAGAAGCCGGTGGGGGCGGGAAGCTCGACGGTCTGGCGGAGCCCGGACCCGGCGGGGTCGGGGGCTCCGATGTAGGTGCGGTCCGAGCTGTTGCGCACCGCCAGCACCTGGATGACGTTGAACGTGTCGCCCTTGGTGGTGAGCACGGTCAGCGTCTCGGAGGGCACCGAGAGCACGGTGGGGTCGGTGGTGGTCTCGTAGATGCTGAGCACGGTCGATGTCGGCGGGTGGGCCTCGGCAACGTAGGTCACGCCCAGGTAGTCGGCCGTGATGGCGAAGCGGTCCCCGGGCTTCGCCGGCAGGTTGCCGATCGACCAGGCCCCGCCCGGCCCCACCACAACCGTGCTGCTGGCGACCTCCGTGGTGGCGCCCGAGTCCAGCTCGTGGGCGGTCACGGTCAGGCCCGCCGGTACGGACCCGCCTGCCGTGGCGTTCTTCACGGTGCCCTGCAGCGGGGTGGCGGCCGGCGCCTGCGCCCGGGCAGCGGGCGCACCGCCTGCCACCAACAGGCACAAGAGGAGAGCGGCGAGGGCGGCCAGGCGCGCCTGAGTCCGCGAAGAAACCGAAGTCATGCCGGCAGTATCGCCCTCAGGCCCCCGTCTGGGGGCGCAACCGGCTCCGGGCGGCCGCGATCTCGGCCTCCAGCCGGTCCTCCAGCGATGTGCCCGCCGGGGCGTCGCCCGACTCCAGGCCGGCCCCGGCCTCAGAGTCTGCTGCCAAGGCCCCACCCGCCCCCTCCGTCCCGGGCGCGCCCCGCTCCGCCGCCATGGCGTCCATCCGGGCGAGCACCCCGAGTGCCTCGGCCTCCTGCTGGCGGCGCAGGAACACGTAGTCGGCGTCGGAGACCTTGCCCACGGCCTGGTCGAACTCCAGGTCGAGGATCGAGCGGTACAGGGCGTGCTTGGTCTCCACCAACTCCCGCCAGCGGGCGTCCTCGGCGGCCCGGGCGTGGCGGGCCGGGTGGCGCAGCGGGCGCAGGACCCACGCCAGCGCCCCGCCCAGCAGGACGACGATCAGGCCCTCCTCCACCACCGGGCTCACTCCGACGTCCCCTCGGCGAACCGGCGCAGGTCCTCGGTCAGGCGGGCGTGGTCCCCGGGCGTGATGGGGGGCAGGGCCGCCTCCGCCTGCTCGGGGGTGAGGCCGCCCGGCTTCCCGCCCCCGCGGGCCACCACGACGATCACCACCGCCAGCCCGGCCAGGACCACCAGGGCCGGGATCAGCCAGGCCACCGGGCTGCTGGGCGACCCCAGCACGGTCTTGGGGTAGGTCGCCAGCAGCCAGCGGTTGATCTGGCGGTTGGTCTCCCCGGCGGTCACCTTGGCGGCGATCGTCGCCCGCAGCTCGATCGCCTGGTTGCTGGGGCACGCCGCCAGGGTGAGGCCGGTGCAGAAGGGCGACATCGTGCGGTCGTAGACCTGTTGGGCGGTGGGGACCGCATTGGGGTCCGGTCCCCGGGCGGCGAAGATGCCGACCAGGGCGGCGATCACCACGATCGCGGCGATGGCCGCCAGCACCCCGGCGCGCCGCCGGGTGCCCGCCGCCGGTTCCCGGCTCACGGGGCAGGCCTCAGGCCGGGACGGCGACCTGCCGCCGGCGCCGGGCCTCCGCCGCCACCTCGGACGGGCCGGGCTCCGGCGGGCCGGTGGGCGGCCGCCCGCTCAGGATGATGCCCATGCCCAGCGCCATCACCGCTCCGCCGATCCAGATCCACATCACGAGGGGATTGACCCACGCCCGGATGACCAGGGCGCCGGTGACCGGGTTGAGGTCGGTCAGGACCAGGTAGAGGTCCTCGGCCGGGGTGGAGCGCAGGGCCACGTTGGCCTGCGACTGCTGCTGGGCGGTGTAGAAGTTGTCCTGCGGGACCATCGTGGCGATGTGGTGGCCGCCCCGGGAGACGTCCATGACCGCCTCGGCGATCAGCTCGCCCGGCCTCGTGCCCGTCCGGGTCGACAGGTACTTCACGGTGTAGGCGCCCACCGTGAAGCTCTGGCCCCGGGACAGCGACCCCGACCACTCGGTCACGAACGACGCCCCGGCCAGGCCCAGGAAGATGAGGACCACGCCGAAGTGCACGATGTAGCCCCCGTAGCGCCGGCGGTTCCGGCCGATGGTGCGCCCGAGCGCCCGGGGGAACGCGAGACCCTCCGCCCGGGAGTGGGCCCGGGCCCCCTTGAGGAACTCGCCGCCGATGGTCACCGCCACGAACGCCCCCAGCCCCACGGCGAACGCCGCCCCGGCCGAGCGCACGCCGCGCAGGTACAGGAGCACGATGACCGCCGCCCCGACGGCTCCGGGCACGGTGAACGAGCGCTTCACGCTCCCGGGCGAGGCCCGCCGCCAGGCGATCAACGGCCCGATGCCCATGAGCGCCAGGAGGGCGAGCGCCAGCGGGATGACCACCGCGTCGAAGAAGGGGGGGCCGACCGAGATCTGCTGCCCGGTCACCGCCCCGACCAGCACTGGGTAGAGCGTGCCCCACAGCACCGTGAAGGCGATGGCGGTGAACAGCAGGTTGTTGAACAGGAACATCGACTCCCGGGACACCGCGGCGTCCAGGTGGCGGTCGGAGCGCAGCTTGTCCATCCGCCACCCCAGGAGGGCGAACGACCCGAGCGCCACCACGCCGAGGAAGGGGAGAAAGAACTTGCCCACCGGCGACTGCGAGAAGGTGTGCACCGACGCCACCAGGCCGGACCGGGTGAGGAAGGTGCCCAGCACCGCCAGGGTGTAGGTGGACAGCACGAGGGCGACGTTCCAGGTCTTCAGCATGCCGCGGCGCTCCTGGATCATCACCGAGTGGAGGAAGGCCGTCCCGGTCAGCCAGGGGAGCAGCGAGGCGTTCTCGACCGGGTCCCATGCCCAGTAGCCGCCCCAGCCCAGCTCCATGTAGGCCCAGGCGGCGCCCAGGATGATGCCGACGGTCAGGAAGGTCCAGGCCAGCATCGTCCAGCGCCGGGTGGAGGTGAACCAGGCCGAGTCCAGCTGGCCGGAGACCAGGGCGGAGACCGCGAAGGCGAAGGGAACAGCGAACCCGGTCAGCCCGGCGTAGAGCATCACCGGGTGGATGTTCATGAAGGGCGACTGGAGCAGCGGGTTCAGGCCCTGCCCGTCGGCCGAGATGGGCGAGGCGGCGGCGAAGGGGTTGGAACCGAAGGACAGCACCACTCCGAAGAAGCACAGCGCCCCGCACAGCACCGCGGTGGCCACGGGCACCAGCTCCGGCCGGCGGGGAGCCTGCACCGCCACCGCCGACGTGGCGTACACCGAGGTGAGCAACGTCCAGAACAGCAGGCTGCCTGCCATCCCTGCCCAGAGCGCCGAGACCGTGTAGGGGAATTTCAGGGTGCGGCTGGAGATGTCGGCGACGTAGGCGATGGAAAAGTCGTGGCGGGCGATGGCCATCACCAGCATGCCGGCCGCCACCAGGAACAACCCGCTGGTGACATACAGCGCCCGCCGGCCGGAGCTTGTGAGGCGCGGGTCGCCCCGCTGCCTGCCCACCAGCGACGCCACGATGCCCCAGGCCGAGGCGGCCACCGCGGCGTAGAGGACGAGGCGCCCCGCCAGCCCGGCTTCCATGGTCTAGGTCGTCACCCTACGAGGTCCCCGAAGAGGTCCCGGAAGCGACCTTGGTGCTGAACTTGGAAGGGCACTTCGCCAGGACGTCCGAGGCGTTGAAGGTCCCCGCCGTGCTCCCTACCCCCATCGCCCCCTCGGCCACCACCGTCACCCCGGCGGCGAAGGTGTCGGGTAGGACGGCATCGGTCTTGACGGGCACCGAGACGTGGTTGTCGGTGATGCTGAAGGAGGTCTCGGCGCCGTTGTGCACGATCGACCCCTTGTCCACCACCCCGGCCACCCGGATGGTCTGGTTGGCCTTGTAGGAGCCGGCGAGGAGCTCGGCGGGCGTGCGGTAGTAGTCGGTGGCGCCGGACAGCGAGAAGCCGATCAGGCCCGCCACCGCAAGCACCACGACCGCGGCAGCAATACCAAAGCGGACCCGGGGGCTCATGACTCGACCATCTTAGTAAAGGGTGCCCACTGGAAAGGCTGTGGAACGCTGCCGGAAGGGTGGGCGCGTCTTCCTTGTAGGGTGACATCTCATGCGGGGTGGTCGTGCGGGCTGGGCGGTCCTGGGGCTGGCGCTGCTCCTCGTGGTGCCCGCGTGCTCCTCAGGCACGCCCAAGGCGGCAAGCTCCACGGGGCCCGCGGCCTCGGCGCCCGCTCCCTCACCGTCGCCCTCCCCGTCGCCCATCCCCATCCCGAGCGGCCCCCCGGTGACCACCGGCCAGGCCGCCGGCAACAATTTCCTGCTCTTCCTCGGAGGCGACCTGAACAGCTACGCCGTCACCCGGATCGAGGGCCAGCTGTTCCCGGGCAGCGGCGCCCCGGCGTCGATCGTGCCCCAGGTGCCCTCCCAGGACCCGGGCGACGCCGTGTTCGCCCCCGCCCTCTCGCCCGACCACAAGCGGGTGGCCTACGTGGAGCTGCCGGCTGCCACGCTGGCGTCGGCGAGCAACGACGGCGGCGGCCCGCTGGTGGTACAGAACGTGGATGGCACCGGGGCCAAAATGGTGGCCACCGGCGACAACCTGTCGCCCGCCTGGTCACCAGACGGCACCAAGCTCGCCTTCGTCCGGGGCGGCCAGCTGTACACGATGGGGGCGGACGGCTCCAACCAACAGTCGCTCGGGATCAACGGCACCGTCGACTTCCACGTCTCCTGGTCGCCCGACGGCACCCGGATCGCCTTCGGCGCCGGCAACCCGGCCCAGGTAGAAATCGTCACGTTGGCGGACAAGTCCGTGGCCCCGCTCGGCTCGGTCCCGCAGGCCGGCAACCCCACCTGGTCGCCCGACGGCTCCAAGCTGGTGTTCTTCGAGAGCGGGTCGAACGCCCTGTTCGTGGCCAGCGCCGACGGGTCGGGCGCCCAGCAGCTCACCACCTGTGCCGACCCGTGCACCCGGGACCTCGAGCCCTCCTGGTCCAAGGACGGCACCTACATCGCCTACACCCGGGCGACGAACACCAACGGGGTGCTCGACCAGCAGATCTGGGTGGTGCCGGCCGCCGGCGGCACCCCGCAGCAGGTGACCACCGGGCCGGAGGGCCACGCCTTCCCCAGCTGGTAGGGCCGCCGGCTGCCGGGCCGAGCGCGGCGTTCGATTCGCACGCGAAAAGCGGGCGAAGTGACCTGCGATGATGTGGGCGGCGCTCCGAGTCCGCTGAGGTCGGGGACATTCGTCCCGGGCAGTGGGATAAATGTCCCTGCGATGATGTCTTCGGCGGCCCCGGGTTGGCGTCTGACCCGCAAATGTCCTGGCCTTGTGCCCTGTTTGAGATCTGTCGACATCAGTCCGGGCCGCCCCGCCCTACGGCGTCGGCGAGGTGGGGATCTGCGGGATGGCCCCGCACGAGACGGTGGTCGAGTCCGTTCCCGAGCGCTGCACCACGATGACGTAGGGGGTCGAGGACAGCTCGTTGATGGTGGTCGTCGCCAGTGGGCTTGTCGTCGAGGAGCCCCGGATGACCGGGCTCAGCTGGAAGGCCACGGTCTGGTTGAAGGTCGTGCACGTCCCGGCGTGGATGCCGGCCGGCTCCTGCGTGGCCGCGGGGGCAGTCGGCAGGGCGATCTTCACCGTCAGCTCCAGCTGGGGCGACTCCAGGAGCTCGGCGGTCCCCGCCTGGCCGCCGTTGACCGCAGTCATGGTGACGTCGCTGGTCTGGCCGATCGCGTTGCCGCCCCCGATGGTGGGATTGTCGTTGGCGTTGGTGCACGCCGCCAAGGCGCCGGACAGGAGCACGGCGGCCAGCACCATGGCCCCCCGGCGTAGCCTCACGCTCGTCACGCCCGATACGCTACCGCTTGTACAGCCACCGGGGCGAGGGGGGAAACCTACGGGCCGCCCCGACCTCGTGCGCGGGCACACTAGGATGGAGAAGCGGCCTGGTGCCCCGGCTGGCAAGCACCAGACAGCACCGGAGCACGCAGGCACAGGCGACAGCGAGGAGGCGGCGTGTCCGAATACGACGTTGTGGTGGTCGGAGGCGGCCCAGGCGGGTCGTCGGCGGCCTACTTCCTGGCCCGGGCCGGTGCCAAGGTGGTGCAGCTCGAGAAGAAGGCGTTCCCCCGGGCCAAGACCTGCGGCGACGGGCTGACGCCCCGCTCGGTGGCGGTCATGCGGGAGATGGGCCTGCACAGCGAGATCAAGACCTACCACAAGGCCGCCGGGATCCGGATCATCGCCACCAACAAGGAGCTGGAGCTCCCCTTCCCCAAGGCCTCCACCGCCCCGGACTACGCCCTGGTCCGGCCCCGCAAGGACTTCGATGCCACGCTCTCGGCTCGCGCCCAGGAGGCGGGGGCCGAGGTCCACACCCGCACCGAGGCCATCGCCCCGGTGATGGACGGCGACCGCCTCACCGGGGTGCGCTGGGTGCGCAAGGAGCCGGTGGAGGGCGGGGGCGTCGTCAAGGCGGACGAGGGGGTGTTCTCGGCCCCCTTCGTGGTGGTGGCCGACGGGGCCTCGTCCTCGTTCGGCCGGGCGCTGGGGATTGCCCGGCGGCCGGACACGCCGCTGGGCTTGGCGGTGCGCACTTACTACCAGTCCGATCGTCACGACGACGGCTACCTCGAGGCCTGGCTGGAGGTCCGCAAGGACGACAAGATGCTCCCGGGCTACGGGTGGCTCTTCCCAGTCGGCGACGGCACGCTCAACATCGGCGTCGGCCTTCTGTCCACCACCCGCCGGGAGCAGAAGATCAACCTCAACGAGCTGCAGCGGGCGTTCATCGACGGCCTGCCCAAGCACTACGGCGTCAGCCACGAGGGCCAGGTGGGCCCGTACAAGTCGGGCCGGCTGCCCCTGGGCTGGAACGTGCCAAAGCCGTATGGCAAGGGCTGGCTGGCCATCGGCGACGCCGCCGGGGTCATCAACCCGCTGACCGGCGAGGGCATCGCCTACGCGCTCGAGACCGGCAAGCTGGCGGCCGGGATGATCGCCGGGGCGCTCACGGACGGCACCAGCAACGAGCTGCCCGCCTACCGAGAGGCCATCCGGGACACCTACGGCGGCTACTACAAGCTGGGCCTGGACTTCCTCAAGCTGATCTCGCACCCGCGGACATTCGAGACGCTCACCAACATCGGCATGCGCTCCAAGGCCTGGATGACCTTCCTGGTGCAGGTGATGGTCAACGTGGCCGAACCCCGGGGCGGCGGCCCGGGCGACCGGACCTTCCGGGCGGCGGTCAAGGTGTACGAAAAGCGTCTGGAGGATCTCCCCGACCCGGTGATCCCGCCCCCCAGCGCCCGCCGGGTCAGCGGCAACGGCGTGCAGACGGCCAACGGCGTGCAGACGGCCAACGGCGCCAATGGGGCAGGCACGGCGGCCAAGGAGCCCACGGAGGTCGGTTCGTGAGCCTGGGCGCCTATACCCCGATCCTGCTGCTGACGCTGCTGCTCCTCGTCTTTGCCGCGGGCTCCTTCGTCGGCGCCACGATGCTGTCGCCCAACCGCCCGACGGTGGCCAAACTCTCGCCTTACGAGTGCGGCATCGAGCCGATCGGCATCGACGTCACCGAGCCGTTCCCGGTCAAGTTCTACGTGATCGCCATGCTGTTCATCGTCTTCGACGTGGAGTCGGTATTCCTCTTCCCGTGGGCCGTGGTCTTCCGGTCCCTCGGGCCGGGGGGCGTCGCCGAGATGGCGGCCTTCGTGGCCTTCCTGCTGGCGGCGTACGTCTACGTCTGGAAGCGGGGTGGCCTCGAATGGGAGTAGACGAGAAGATCGATCCGCAGGGCCCGCCGGTCCCGCCCCCCGGGCTGCGCCTGGGTGGGGGGTCGCTCGGGCGGCGCGACGCCGAGCCGCACATGGGCCTCAGCATCGTCACCGGGCTGCTGGACAAGGTGGTGGACCAGGCCCGGCGGGCAAGCCTGTGGCCGGCCACCTTCGGCCTGGCGTGCTGCGCCATCGAGATGATGGCCTCGGGTGCCAGCCGCTTCGACCTCGCCCGCTTCGGGATGGAGGTCTTCCGGGCCTCGCCCCGCCAGAGCGATCTCATGATTGTGGCCGGGCGGGTGTCACAGAAGATGGCTCCCGTGCTGCGCCAGATCTACGACCAGATGCCCGACCCGAAGTGGGTCATCTCGATGGGGGCGTGTGCCTCGTGCGGGGGCGTCTTCAACAACTACGCCATCGTTCAAGGGGTGGACCAGGTCGTCCCGGTGGACATGTACGTGCCGGGATGTCCGCCCCGCCCGGAGATGCTGATGGATGGCATCCTCCGGTTGCACGACCAGATCGTTGCAGGGCGGTACCGGGAGCGACTCGAGCAAGCCTAAGCGGCCAGTAGGCTTTGCCCCGCCCGGGTGGCCCCCCACCCGGCCGAACCGGTCCGGACGCAGTACCAGCTTCGCAGGGTGTGCACCTTAGGCGCGTAGGAGCGGCACGACGATGAGCGATGTGGCAGCGGCGACAGTCGAGACCGTGATGGCCAAGTTCCCGGGAGAGGTCAACGCCCGGGCCGGTGGCCCCGGCGAGGCCGTGGTGACCGTGGAGCTGGCCGCCTGGCCGAAGGTGGCCCGCTGGCTGGCCACCGAGGGCCGCTTCACCTTCCTCTCCGACCTGTGCGGGGCCGACTGGCCGCACCGCCGCCCGCGCTTCGACGTGGTGGTCTCGCTCCTCGACATGAGGGGCCCCCGTCGCCTGCGGGTCGTGGTCGGCGTGGAGGACGGCAGCCCGCCGACCCTCCCCAGCGTCACCGAGATCTGGCCGGCAGCAAACTTCTTCGAGCGGGAGGCCTTCGACATGTTCGGGATCGTGTTCAGCGGCCACCCGGACATGACCCGGATCCTCATGCCCGATGAGTGGGAGGGCCACCCGCTGCGCAAGGACTACTCCATCGGGAAGGTGCCCGTGGAGTACAAGAACCTCTCCCCCGGGCGGGGCTGATCACCATGAGCAAGCGACCACGGGTGGGCTCCAGCCAGGAGCTGGCCGACGAGTTCGAGGCCCGCTCCGCCGGCGCCTACGTCGAGGAGTGGGACGACAGCGGCCAGATGGTCATCAACATGGGGCCGCAGCACCCCTCCACCCACGGCGTGCTGCGCCTGCAGCTCACCGTCGAGGGCGAGATCGTCCGGGACTGCAAGCCCATCATCGGCTACCTGCACACCGGCATGGAGAAGGAGTGCGAGGACTCCACCTGGCGCCAGGCGGTGACCATCGTCACCCGGATGGATTACCTGGCCCCGTTCCACAACGAGCTGACCTATGCCCTGGCGGTGGAGAAGCTCCTGGGCATCGACATCCCGCCCCGGGGCCAGGCGATCCGCATCCTCATGACCGAGCTGAACCGCATCAGCTCGCACATCGTGTGGCTGGCCACCCAGGGGATGGACATGGGGGCGGTCTCGGTGATGCTCTACGGCTTCCGGGAGCGGGAGCTGCTGCTGGACTTCTTCGAGATGGTCACCGGGCTGCGGATGAACCACAACTACATCTGCCCGGGCGGCGTCTGGCAGGACCTGCCCGACGGGTGGCGGGCGCCGGTGGAGGACTTCGTGTCGATCTTCCCCGGCCGCCTGAAGGAGTACGAGGGCCTGCTCACCAAGAACCCCATCTGGCGCCAGCGCACCCGGGGCGTCGCGGTGATCTCCAAGGAGCAGGCGCTGGCGCTGGGGGCCAGCGGGCCCGTCCTGCGGGCCACCGGCATCCCCTTTGACCTGCGCAAGGCGTTCCCCTACTCGGGCATCGAGCAGTACAGCTTCGAGGTCCCCACCGCCACCGAGGGCGATGTCTTCTCCCGCTACGAGGTGCGCCTGGAGGAGATGCGCCAGTCCCTCGGCATCGTCAAGCAGGTGCTGGCCACCATCCCGGACGGCGACTACAAGAACATGGACGCCAAGATCACGCCGCCGCCCCGCTCCGAGCTCACCCGCTCGATGGAGGCCGTGATCCACCACTTCAAGCTGGTGACCCAGGGCTACCCGGTGCCGGCAGGCGACGTGTACTCGGCGATCGAGTCGCCCCGGGGCGAGCTGGGCTGCTACGCCATCTCCAACGGGGAGACGATGCCGTACCGGGTCCACGTGCGGGACCCCTCCTTCGCCAACCTGCAGAGCCTGCCGCCGATGATGAAGGACACCCTGGTGGCCGACACCATCGCCGCGATCGCCTCGGTGGACCCCGTGATGGGCGGCGTCGACCGGTGACCGGACCCCTTCCCGGGCCTGCCGTGCAGGAGATCCTCGGCCGCTACCCGGCGGCCCACCAGCGCTCGGCCGTGATGCCGCTGCTGCGCCTGGCGCAGGAGCGTGAGGGCCACGTCACCCAGGAGGCGATGCACGAGATCGCCGGCATCCTGGGCCTCACCCCGGCTGAGGTGCTGGCCGTGGCGACCTTCTACTCCATCTTCCACCTGAAGCCGAAGGGGCGCCACGTGATCAGCGTCTGCCACAACCTGTCGTGCAGTTTGATGGGGGCGGAGGAGATCCTCGAGCACCTGGAGGAGGCGCTCGGCGTGGGGCCGGACAGCGAGACCACGCCGGATGGCGCCTTCACCCTGGAGCATGCCGAATGCCTGGCGGCGTGTGACATCGCCCCGTGCGTGCAGGTGGACTACGACCGCATGCTCGGCCCGGTGACCCCCCGGGATGTCGATGCACTGCTGGCCGAACTGCGGACCGGGGCCGGGGGAGCCGCATGACCGACCGCATGATCGATCCGGTGGTGACCAAGCGGTGGAAGGCCCACCCCGAGGACTCGTTCACCATCGAACGGGCAGTGGCCGATGGGGCCTACGAGACCCTGCGGCTTGCCCTGTCTACCGAAACCCCGCAGAGCCTGGTGGACAAGGTGAAGGCGTCGGGGCTCCGGGGCCGGGGCGGGGCCGGCTTCCCGACCGGCACCAAGTGGTCCTTCCTGGCGAAGGACGTCTACCCGCGCTACCTGGTGGTCAACGACGACGAGGCCGAGCCGGGGACCTTCAAGGACCGGGAGATCACCGAGCGCGATCCCCACGGGCTGCTGGAGGGCGCCCTGATCTCGGCCTACGCCACTCAGGCCTCCCGGGTCTACATCTACTGCCGGGGCGAGTTCAGCCTCGGCTACCGGCGCCTGCAGCAGGCGATCGAGGACGCCCGGGCACGCGGGTTCATCGGGGAGCACATCTTCGGCTCGGACTTCTCGTGCCAGGTCGAGGTGCACCGGGGGGCGGGGGCCTACATCTGCGGCGAGGAGACGTCCCTGCTCGACTCGCTCGAGGGCTACCGGGGCCAGCCCCGCCTGCGCCCGCCCTTCCCAGCGGTCAAGGGACTCTACGGCGCCCCGACGGTGGTGAACAACGTCGAGACTATGGCCACGGTGCCGCACATCGTCCGCCACGGGGTGGACTGGTTCCGCTCGATGGGCACCGAGCAGTCGCCGGGCATGAAGATGTTCTCGGTGTCCGGCCACGTCGCCCGCCCGGGCAACTACGAGGTGGCCCTCGGGCTCACCTTGGGCGAGCTCATCGACGTGGCCGGGGGCATGGCGGCCGGGAGCACCTTCAAGGCGGCGATCCCGGGCGGCTCCAGCGCCCCCTGGGTGACCGATCTCAACATCCAGATGTCCTTCGAAGCGCTGGCCGCCGCCGGGACCATGCTGGGCTCGGGCGCCGTGGTGGTCTTCGACCAGACCACGTGTGCGGTCCGCATGGCCACGATCAACACCCGCTTCTTCAACATCGAGAGCTGCGGCAAGTGCACCCCCTGCCGGGAGGGCACGTGGTGGATGCGCAAGGTGCTGGAGCGCCTGGAGGGGGGCGAGGGCCGGCAGGAGGATGCCGACCTGCTGTTCCAGCTGTGCGAGGACATGCTGCCCGAAGCCGGGGCCCCCGCCAGCGGGCGGTCGTTCTGCGCCCTGGGCGACTCGGCGGCGTGGTCGCTGCGCTCGATCCTGAAGCTGTTCCCGGAGGAATTCCAGGCGCACGTGGACGAGGGCGCCTGCCCCCTGCCCCAGCGCCGGCTCTTCCCGGCGCACGCCTCGGCCGGTCACGGGAGCGCGGCATGAGCAGCGTGCGCCGGCTGGCGGCCGGGACCGCCTTCCTCACCTGGATCTTCTGCTACTCGCTCCTGCACGACGCCGAGCAGTTCTACTCCCACAAGCAGGTGACCAAGGGGCTGCCCGGCTGGCTGGTGGTGGTGCTGGGCCTGTCGCTGTTCATCACCATCGCCACGGCGGTCAGTGCCCTGATCAAGCTGCCGCTGTGGCCCTGGCTGGCGATGGCGGGCGGGCTGATCGTCGTCGGCGCCACCCTGGCGACGCACTGGGCCGCCCTGCACAGCGCCGCCACCGCCCTGCGGGCGGCCGGATCGCCGCATCCGGCGGAGGGATTCGGCGCGGCGGTGAGGGAGTCACTCAAAGCAGGGGTGCTGCCGGTGTTCTTCTCCACGGCGGCGCCCGTGGTCCTGGTCGCCACCGGCCTCATGGGCTGGCGCTGGGGCCCCCGCCACCTCTTCGCCGTCGAACCCGGAACCGGGCCCGGAACCGGGCCTGGAACCGAGCCGGGAGCTGCCGGTGCCTGATCCCGTGACCATCACCCTCAACGGCACCGAGGTGGTTGCCGATCCGGGCCGCATGCTCATCGACGTCGCCGAGGGCCTCGGCATCTTCGTCCCCCGGTTCTGTTACCACCCGGGGATGGCCTCGGTGGCCGCCTGCCGCATGTGCCTGGTGGAGGTCGAGGGCCAGCGCAAGCTGCTCCCGGCCTGCGCCACCCCGGTCACCAACGGCATGGTGGTGCATACGGACTCCAAGCCGGCGGTCGAGGCGCAGAAGTCGGTCCTGGAACTGCTGCTCATCAACCACCCGCTGGACTGCCCGATCTGCGACCGGGGCGGCGAGTGCCCGCTGCAGGACCAGGCCCTCGGCTTCGGCCCCGGGGTCAGCCGCTACCGGGAGCCCAAGCGCCATTTCAAGAAGGCCCTGCCGCTCTCCGACCTCGTCACCCTCGACCGGGAGCGCTGCGTGCTGTGCTGGCGCTGCGTGCGCTTCTGCCGGGAGGTGTCGGGCGACAAGGAGATCGAGCTCATGGACCGGGGGTCGGTCTCGCAGATCAACCGGGGGGCGGCCGAGCCGTTCGACTCCTACTTCTCGGGCAACACCATCCAGATCTGCCCGGTGGGGGCGCTGACCGCCACCCCGTACCGCTTCGTGTCCCGGCCCTGGGACCTGCTGGCCACGCCCACCGTGTGCTCGTTCTGCGCCGTGGGCTGCCCGTTGTCGATCGAGCGCCGGGGCAACGAGGTGCTGCGCGCCCAGGCCCTCCCCAACGAGGCGGTCAACCGGTACTGGAACTGCGACAAGGGCAGGTACGGGCACCGCTACGCCTCGCACCAGGACCGCCTGACCAGCCCGTTGCTGCGCCAGAGCGTCACCGCGCCGGACGGCACCACGCAGGACACCTTCGAGCCGGTCACCTGGTCGGACGCGCTCGACGCGGTCACCGAGGCGCTCGCCCAGACCGAGGCGGTCTTCGGGCCCGGCTCGGTGGGGTTCATCGGCGGCTCGCACGCCACCAACGAGGACCTCTACGCCGCCTCGGTGCTGTTCCGGGACGCCGTGGGCACCGCCAACCTGGACTTCCGCACCTTCGACGCCGCCTTCGAGTACGGCAACTTCGGCCCGGGCGGCATCGTCGGTTCCACCGCCAAGATCGAGGACCTGGACCACGCCTCGGCGGTGCTCTGGTTCGGCCCCGACCCCAAGGAGGAGCTGCCCGTGCTCTTCCTGCGCCTGCGCCAGGCGGCGATGGCGGGGGCCAAAATCTTCGTGGCACATCCCCGGCGGATCAGCCTGTGCGCCTTCGGCACCCACCTTGCCTACACCCCGGGCAAGGAGGCGGAGCTGCTGGCGGCGCTGCAGGGCGACGAGGCCGGCTGCGGGGTGCCCGCCGAGACCCTCGCCACTGCCCGGAGCGCGCTGGCGGGGGAGGGGGTGGTGCTGTGCGCCGGGCAGCAGTTCCCCGGCCGGCGCTGCCCCGAGGCCACCGAGCGCCTGGGACTGTGGGCCGCGGCGGTACACCGGGAGGGGCGCGGAGGGCTGTTGCTGTGCGTGCCCAACGCCAACTCGCAGGGGGCGCTCGACCTCGGGGTCTACCCGGGTCTGGCCCGCGGGCAGGTGCGCGCAGGGTCGGGGCTGGGCACCATCGACATCCTGCGGGCCACCGCCGAGGGCCGCATCAAGTTCCTGTGGGTGATGGGCGCCGACCTCACCCGGGACGTGCCCGACGCCGCCCTGGTGGACCGGGCCCTCCGGTCGGGGGCCTACATCGTGGTCTCCGAGCTGTTCCCCACCGCCACCGCCCTGGCCGCCGATGTCGTCCTCGCCGCCGCCTCGATGGCGGAGAAGGAGGGGACGATGACCAACCTCGAGCGCCGCATCCAGAAGGTCAACCCGGTGGTCGGCTCCCCCGGGGGTGCCCGGGCGGACTGGAACATCTTCCTGGAGGTCGCCACCCGCCTGGGGCACCACCCTCCCGAGACCGCGGAGCCGGAGCGCGAGGCCCGACACGGGAGCTGGTTCACCGCCAAGGGGGTCTCCGAGGAGATCGCCCGCACGGTCCCCACCCACGCCGGCCTGGACTGGGATGTCCTGGGCGACCCGTGGGCCCCAGTATCCGGTCCCGCCGACATGCCGCCCGAACTCTGGCACGCCGCCGGCGAGAGCGGGCCACTGCCCCGCAACCAGCTGGCCCCCAGCCAGGAGGCCGCCCTCCCGGGGCGGGAGCCGATCCTGCCCGGCCGGCGCATGACCACCTCCTGGCCGCTGGCCTGGGAGCTGCGGGCCGTGGACGCCACCAAGCACCAGGGCTGGGTCTGGCCGGCGGTCGCCGGCGAGGCCGGGGTCGCCCCGGCACAGCCGGCCATCGTCGGCTCGCTGCCGGCGGCGCCACCTGCCGGGAGCCTCATGCTGCTGGCAGGCCGGGCGATCTATGACGGCGGGGCGATGGTCACCCGCGCCCCGGACCTCACCTCGGTCACACCGCCGGCCTTCGTCGAGCTGCACCCCGACGAGGCCGCCGCCCGGGGCCTGGCCGAGGGCCGGGTGGTCACGGTGCGCTCGGCCCGCGGCTCGCTGTCCGCCCCGCTGCGCTGCTCGGCCGACACGCCCCAGGGCGCCGTCTTCGTGCCCTATGACCAGCCCGGCTTCTCGGCCAACACGCTGATGGATGCCGGTGAGGCCGCCACCTATGTCGAGGTGGGCGCATGACTGTGACCGCACTGATCAGCCTGCTGATCGTCATCGTGAAGATCGTCATCGTCTTCATGGTGCTCAGTGTGTTGGTGGTGTTCATCGTGTGGTTCGAGCGCAAGGTGGTCGCCCACATGCAGAGCCGGATCGGCCCGAACCGCTGGGGACCCTACGGCCTGCTCACCAGCCTGGCCGACGGTGTGAAGCTCTTCTTCAAGGAGGGCATCGTGCCCACCACTGCCGACCGGGTCACCTTCCTGCTGGCGCCCGGGGTCTCGGTGATCGCCGCCTTCCTGGCCTTCGCCCCCATCCCCTTCGGCACCCAGGTGGTGATCTTCCACCGGCACGTCAGCTTCCAGATCACCGACCTCAACGTCGGGCTGCTGTGGGTGCTGGCGATGGGGTCGCTGGCGGTGTACGGCGTGGTCCTGGCCGGCTGGTCCAGTGGCTCCAAGTACCCGCTGCTGGGCGGCATCCGCTCCAGCGCCCAGATGATCTCCTACGAGATCGCCCTGTCGCTCTCCCTGGTGCCGGTGGTGATGTCGGCGGGCTCGCTGTCGCTGCGCTCGATCGTGGCCAAGCAGGGCGGCACCATCGGCCACATCAACTGGTTGGGGCCGCTGGGCAACGTGGGCAAGGCGGTGCCCCACTGGTACGTCTTCTACCACCTGCCCGCCTTCCTGATCTTCCTGCTGGCGGGCGTCGCCGAGACCAACCGGCCGCCGTTCGACCTCGCCGAGGCCGACTCCGAGCTGGTGGGCGGCTACCACACCGAGTACTCCGGCATTAAATTCGCCATGTTCTTCCTGGCTGAGTACCTGCACGTCGTGACCATCTCGGCCGTGGCGGTCCTGCTGTTCTTCGGCGGGTGGAACGGGGTGCACTTCTCGTTCCTGGGATGGCTGTGGCCGCTGGCGTGGTTCGTGGCTAAGACCTTCTTCTTCGTGTTCTTGTTCGTGTGGCTGCGGGCGACCCTCCCCCGGCTGCGCTACGACCGCCTGATGGAGGTGGGCTGGAAGGTGCTCATCCCGGCAGCGCTCGCCTGGCTGGTCATCTCGGGCGCCGCCATGGCAGGAGGTGTCTGATGCCGGACAAGCCCGAGAAGCGCCAGAGCGTCCTGACGGCCACCGCGGCCGTGGCCCAGGGTCTGTGGATCACGCTGCGCCACCTGGGCCGCAAGCCCATCACCATCCAGTACCCCGAGCAGCACCGGGAGCCGTTCCCCCGCTTCAAGGGGCGCCACGTGCTGGACCGCCACCCCGACGGCCTGGAGAAGTGCATCGGCTGCGAGCTGTGCGCCGGTGCCTGCCCGGCGGACGCCATCCTGGTGATCGGGGCGGAGAACACCCCGGAGGAGCGCTACTCGCCCGGGGAGCGCTACGCCCGGGTCTACGAGATCAACTACCTGCGCTGCATCTTCTGCGGGCTGTGTGTCGAGGCGTGCCCCACCGAGGCCCTGGTGATGTCGCACGCCTACGACCTGTCCGCCGATGCCCGGGACAAGTTCATCTTCACCAAGGAGATGCTGCTGGCCGACGCCCCGCTGCAGCGCCGCCCGTCGCAGGAGGACCTGGCGGCGGGCGAGGAGGTGGGTGACTTCCGCATCCTGAAGGAGGGCCTCGCCCGGGCCCGGGCACTCAGCGCAGCCGAAGGCGCAGCGCCGGGCAACACCGGCGGCGATGCCGGGGGTGGTTCGCCGGCGTGAACGCCCAGATCGTCGTCTTCATCATCGCGGCCATCGTGGCCATCGGGGCCGGGATGGCCCTGGTCCTCAGCAAGAACGCGGTGCACGCCGCCCTCTTCCTGGTGGCGGTCCAGCTCGCCCTGGCCATCTTCTTCCTGCTGGAAGGCGCCTTCTTGGTCTCGGTGCTGCAGATCATCGTGTATGCCGGGGCCATCATGGTGCTCTTCATCTTCGTGGTCATGCTGCTGGGCGTCGACCAGGAGGAGGTCCTGGTGGAGCCGCTCAGCTACCAGCGCCCCTTCGCCGTCGGGCTGGGCCTCCTGCTGGCCGCCGAGGGCACCTACCTGGCCCTCACCCAGCACATCCACGTGAGCACCACCTCGGTGGCCGCCGGGGCCACCGGCCTGTCCCGCCCGGTCCCGGGCGAGGGCAACGTGGCGGCGGTGGCCCGCTACCTCTTCACCAGCTGGGCGCTGCCCTTCGAGGCCACCTCGGTCCTGCTCGTGGTGTCGGTGGTGGGCGTCATGGTGCTGGCCCGGAGGCGCACGGTATGAAGGTGAGCCGATGAAGGTCCCGGGTGCCGCCTATCTCATCATCTCCGCCCTCCTCTTCACCATCGGCGTGGTGGGCGTGCTGGTACGGCGCAACGTCCTGGTGATGTTCATGTGCATCGAGCTCATGCTCAACGCCGTCAACCTCAGCTTCGTGACCTTCGGCCGCATGCTGAAGGGCCTGGACGGCCAGGTGGCGGTCTTCTTCGTGCTCGTCGTGGCGGCCGCCGAGGTCGTGGTGGGCCTGGCGATCATCGTGGCGATCTTCCGCCGCCGGGCCTCGGCCGACGCCGACCAGATCAGCCTGCTCAAGTGGTGACCCTCCCATGAGCCAGGCCGTGTGGATCCCGGCCCTGCCCCTCGCGGGCGCGGCCATCCTGTTGGTGTTCGGCAAGCGCCTGGCCAAGTTGGCCGGCATCCTGGCGACCCTGCTGGTCGCCTCATCCTTCGTCGTCGCCATCACGGTGGCGGCGGACCTCGCCAAGCGGGCGGCCGAGAACCGGGTGGTCGTCCAGAACAGCTTCTCGTGGGTGGTGGCCGCCGGACTGAGGGTCTCGGTGGCCTTCCGCATCGACCAGCTCACCGTAGTGATGCTGCTGGTGGTGACCGGCGTGGGCAGCCTCATCCACCTGTACGCCATCGGGTACATGGCCCACGACCCGCGCAAGGGCCGGTTCTTCGCCTACCTCAACCTGTTCGCCTTCTCGATGCTGATCCTGGTGATGGCCGACAACTTCCTCCTGATGTTCGCCGGATGGGAGCTGGTGGGCCTGTGCTCCTACCTCTTGGTCTCGTTCTGGCACGAGCGGCCCTCGGCCGCCGCCGCCGGCAAGAAGGCGTTCATCACCACCCGCATCGGCGACCTGGGGTTCATCATCGGCCTGTTCGCCATCTTCAAAGTCTTCGGCAGCCTGAACTTCGCCCAGGTCTTCTCGGCGGCCGCCGCCCACGGGGCGCCGCAGTACTGGACCACGGCCATCCCTCTGCTGCTGTTCTGTGGGGCGGTGGGCAAGAGCGCGCAGATCCCGCTCTACGTCTGGCTCCCCGACGCCATGGAGGGCCCCACGCCGGTGTCCGCCCTGATCCATGCCGCCACCATGGTCACCGCCGGGGTCTACCTGGTGGCCCGGGCGCACGTGCTGTTCGAGGCATCACACGCCGCCGGGGTGATCGTGACCGGCATCGGCATCGCCACCGCGCTCTTCGCCGCCACCATGGCCATCACCGAGGACGACATCAAGCGGGTCCTGGCCTACTCCACCATCTCGCAGCTGGGCTACATGTTCGCCGGGGTCGGGATCGGCGCGCTCTACCACTCGGCGGTGGCCTACGAGTCCGGCATCTTCCATCTGGTCACGCACGCCTTCTTCAAGGCCCTGCTGTTCCTCGCGGCGGGCTCGGTGATGCACGGGATGCACGACCGCACCGACATGAAGCAGATGGGCGGGCTGCTGAAGAAGATGCCCGTGACTGCCGTCACCTTCATGATCGGCGGCCTGGCACTGGCCGGCATCCCGCCCTTCGCCGGCTTCTGGTCCAAGGACGCCATCCTGGGCCAGGCCTGGGTGCACGGGGACTACGTGGTCTGGGCGGTGGGCATCCTGGCCGCCATCTGCACCGCCTTCTACGTCGGCCGGCAGATCTTCATGACCTTCCTCGGCCGCTCCCGGGTGCCCAAGGAGATCCATCCCCACGAGGCTCCCTCGACCATGACGATCCCGCTCATGGCCCTCGCCGTGCTGGCCACCGTGGGCGGGGCGCTCGGGCTCAGCGAGGGCGGGTTCCTCTACAAGTGGCTGGACCCGGTCTTCACCGAGCCCGGTGCCAAGGCAGTCCCCTCGCCCACCGTGCTGCTGGCCGGGGGGGCGGTCGCCCTGGCGGTCATCGGCCTGGCGGCGGCGTTCCGCTACTACCTGCAGGACGGCTACCTCGAGCGCCGCCAGCGGGCGACGGCGCACCTGGGGTGGCTGCGCACCCTGCTGAAGCGCAAGTACTACGTGGACGAGATCTACGGCGGGGTGTTCGTCCGCCCGGCTCTCGGTCTCGCCACCTTCGCCGCCGAGTTCGACCGGGTGGTCATCGACGGGGCGGTGATGGGCACCGCCCACCTCATCGGCCTGGTGGCCTCCTACGGCCGGCGCATCCAGACCGGGTTCGTCCGGCGCTACGTGATGACGATGCTGGGCGGCGCCGTCGTGGTGGTGGCCATCCTGTTGCGGGTGCGAGGGTGATGCGGGTGATGCGGGTGATGCCCTTATGAATTTCCCCATCCTCACGGTCACCCTGGCCCTCCCCCTGGCGGGGGCGGCGGCGGTGGCGCTGGTGCCCAAGGAGTCCCACGGCACGATCCGCACCGTGGCGCTCGTCTCCTCGGTGGTCACCTTCCTGGTGTCGCTCGACATCCTGTTCCGCTTCCACGGCTCCAACGGCGGCCAGCAGCTGGTGGAGCAGGTCCAGTGGGTCCCCTCCGCCGGGGCGTCCTACAAGCTGGGCATCGACGGCATCAGCCTGTGGATGGTGCTGCTGACCACGTTCCTGATGCCGGCGTCGATCCTGGTCAGCTACCACGTGTCGGCCAAGGTCAAGCAGTTCTTCATCACCCTGCTGGTCCTGGAGACGAGCCTGCTCGGCGTGTTCCTGACCCTCGACCTGGCGCTGTTCTACGTGTTCTGGGAGGCGATGCTCGTCCCGATGTACTTCCTCATCGGGGTCTGGGGGTACGACCGCCGCCGCTACGCCGCCATCAAGTTCTTCCTCTACACCCTGGCCGGCTCGCTGCTGATGCTGGTGGGGATCCTGTTCCTGTACGGCGCCGGGCACACCTTCGACATCTCCGCCCTGGCGCACATCCACCTGTCCGGGGCGCAGCAGGACTGGCTGTTCTGGGCCTTCTTTGCCTCGTTCGCCATCAAGGTGCCGCTGTTCCCGCTGCACACCTGGCTGCCCGACGCCCACACCGAGGCCCCCACCGCGGGCAGTGTCCTGCTGGCCGGAGTCCTGCTGAAGATGGGGGCGTACGGGTTCCTGCGCTTCTCGATCCCGCTCTTCCCCGACGCCGCCCACCGCTTCGCCCCGATCCTCGCCACCCTGGGTGTCATCGGGATCCTGTACGGCGGCGTGGTGGCCATCGTGCAGAAGGACCTGAAGCGGCTGGTGGCCTACTCGAGCATCTCCCACCTGGGCTTCGTGATCCTGGGCATCGCCGCCCTCACGCCGCTGGCGGCCACGGGCAGCGTGCTGCAGATGCTGAACCACGGCCTCTCCACCGGGGCGCTCTTCCTCCTGGTGGGCATGCTGGTCGACCGCGCCCATACCCGGCTGATCGCCGACTTCGGCGGGGTGGCCTCGCTCTTACCTGTCTACGGGGGCATCTTCCTGTTCGTATGCCTGTCGTCCCTCGGTCTACCGGGGTTGAACGGCTTCGTCGGCGAGTTCCTGATCCTCAACGGCACCTTCCCGGTGGACAAGGTGCTCACCATCCTGGGCGTCGGAGGCATCCTGTTGTCGGCGATCTACCTGCTGTGGGCCTACCAGCGGGTGTTCACCGGCCCGCAGAAGGTGCCGCACGCCGACCGCCTGTCGCTGTGGAAGGACCTCTCCTTCCGTGAGCTGGCCGCCCTGGTGCCGCTGCTGGTCATGGTGGTGGTGATCGGCGTGTACCCCAAGCCGTTCCTGTCCCGGATCGAGCCGTCCGTACGCCAGGCCATCCACCAGGCGGCGACGGTGCACCCTGCCCCCCCGCCGGGCACGGCGGCCGGCACGTCGGCGGGCTCCGCAGGGTCGGCCGGCCCAGCCGGGAAGGGGGCGCCGTGATCGCGTCGGTTGCCCACCTGCCGATTCCCGGGGCCACCTTCCGGGCGGTCGGGCCCGAGATCATCCTGGCGGGCGGCGCCATGGTCACCCTGGTGGTGGGGGCGTCGTTCACGAAGAAGCGCCCCGGCGCCCTGGCGGGCATGAGCCTGATCCTCCTGGCGGCTGCCGGCGTGGTGGCGCTGCTGGGGATCGGCCATACCCAGGGGGCCTACGACAACCGGATCGCCCTCGACGGCTTCGCCGTCTTCTTCAAGGTGCTCCTGGTGGCGGTGGCGGCGGTGGGCATCGCCGCCTCGTACGGCTACCTGAAGGACGAGAACGGGCCGCAGCCCGAGTTCTATGCCCTCCTGCTGTTCGCCACCGCGGGCATGATGCTCATGGCCTCGGCGGGCGACCTCATCGTGGTCTTCGTCGCCCTGGAGACGTTCTCCTTGGCGTTCTACGTGCTGGCGGCGTTCCGGCGGAACCGGCGGGACTCCCAGGAGGCGTCGTTCAAGTACTTCCTCACCGGGTCGTTCTCCTCGGCCTTCTTGCTGTACGGCATCGCGCTCACCTACGGGGCACTGGGCACCACCCGCCTGATCGGGCTGGGTGCCCTCCACAGCTTGCCGCACAAGGGGTTGCTCCCCGCCGGCCTCGCCCTGGTGATCGTGGGCCTGGCCTTCAAGGTGGCGGCGGTGCCGTTCCACATGTGGACCCCGGACGCCTACGACGGTGCCCCGGCGCCCATCTCCGGCTTCCTGGCGGCGGGGTCGAAGATCGCCGGCTATGCCGTGCTGCTGCGCCTGTTGACCAGTGCCTTCCCCCTGATGCAGGCCCAGTGGCGCCCGGCGGTGGTCACGCTGGCCGTGGTGACCATGGCCGTCGGCAGCATCCTCGCCGTGGTCCAGACCAACGTGAAGCGCATGCTGGCCTACTCCTCGATCGCCCACTCCGGCTTCCTGCTGATCGGCGTCGCCGCCGCCAGCCCCCGGGGTGTGTCCAGCTCGCTGTTCTACCTGGTGGCGTACGCCTTCACCGTGCTGGGGTCGTTCGCCGTGGTGTACGCCATCGGCGGCACCGGCGAGCAGCACATCCGCCTGGACGACTACCGGGGCCTCGCCCACCGGCGGCCGTGGATGGCGGTGGCGCTGACGGTGATGCTGCTGTCGCTGGCCGGCATCCCACCGACGCTCGGCTTCTGGGCCAAGTTCGAGGTCTTCGGGGCCGGCATCTCGGCGGGCCTGACGCCGGCGGTGGTGGTCGGCGTGCTGTCCAGCGCCATTGCGGCGTTCTTCTACCTCCGGCTGGTGAGCATGATGTTCCTCGAGGACGCCCCGGGCGAGGAGGGCGGCTGGGCGCCGGCCCCGGCGTCGGGCTCGCTGTCGGCCCTGGGCCTGTCCGTCGGCGTGGCGTCGCTGGCGGTGATCGTGGTGGGCCTGGCGCCTCAGTGGCTGCTGAACCTGGCCGGCAAGGCGACGTTCCTGCACTGATTGCCCTGGCCCTTACTTCTGCCAGGAGCGTTCTGGGGAGCCCCTACTCGGGCCAGCCGTCTTCCCGCAGCTTGGCTCGCAGCGGCGTCTCGACGCAGGCGGGGTTGCGGTCGATGTAGATCTTCGCCTGCTCCTGGAGGCTCTTCGGCAGCTCGGCCAGGTACCGGTAGGCGTTGTCGACGCTGAACGGGCGCCCGGTGTGGTCCTGGAAGTTGGACGGTAGCTCGGCCCAGATGACGCAGTCCACGCCGATCTCCTTGGCCCACTCCTTCACAGGCTCGGCCATGGCCATGTGGAGGCGGGCCCGGTGGCGGTTCTCCTTCACGTCCACGAAGCCGATCCGCTTGGGGTTCGAGCTGCCCTCGCGGCGCATGAGGTCCACGATGGCGGCGTCCAGGTCGTTGCGCCGGCTGCGCGCCCACAGGGTGGGCACCGGG
This sequence comes from Actinomycetota bacterium, assembly GCA_035765775.1. Taxonomy (NCBI): domain Bacteria; kingdom Bacillati; phylum Actinomycetota; species Actinomycetota bacterium. The sequence goes on from DASTWV010000009.1 coordinate 86,403, forward strand.
ACGCCGTGCTCGGGGTCGATGACCGGGATCAGCCGGCAGTCCACCGCCACCCGGGAGAACTCGACCGGCACTTCGGGGCCGCCCTCGGAGAACGCCGATTCGGGATGCTCCTCGTCCTCGCAGACCAGCGGGAGGTTGCCCGGGTCCCAGGCCAGGGCGCCCCAGGACATCACGACAATGGATTTCGGCAGCTTGAAGTAGTCGTCGCCCACGTCCGGACCGTGGAGGTCGGCGAAGCGCTCGGCTTTCGGGTCGGCCTCCATGTCGGGGCCGAAGAAATTCTGGTCGGTGAGCCGGCTGGGGAACGGCCGCAGGGCCTGCTTCTTGCGCTCAATCTCGTCGTCGTCGTCCATGCTTCGAGCCTATCACTGGCCCCCGGGGATGCCTCCCGATCGGGAGGGCGACCCGGCCTAAACTCCCGCACTGCTCCTGCCGATAGTCCACCGGCACCAAGAAGCGGCCGACGCCAACGTCAAGGCCGGGTAGTCCCCTCCTCGGGGAGGTCGTGGCTCCGGTGGTGACCCTGGCGGAGCGGTAGGACCCGCGTCGGCGTGACCACCGTGTCCCGGTACTCGCCCCTCGGCAGGTGGGCACCCGGCCACACGATGCACCGCTCCAGGTGCGAGCCGGCGGCGACCGTCGCCCGCCGGCCGACGACGCTGTGGCGCAGGTCGACGTCGTCGGCAGTCGCGCCTTCGCCCACGTAGGCCATCACGTCCCAGCGCTCGCACGCCTCACCCACCGCCGAGGCGGCGAGCTTCGGGTCCCGCATGCCGGCCAGGACATCGAGGTTGGCCTGCAGGTGGTCCAGCGGGGCGGCAATGTCCAGCCAGTAGCCGTCCCATTCCACGGCCGCCAGTCCCTGGTGGGCGGTGACCAGGGGAGTCATCACCGTCTCGTAGAGGCCGGACGGCCCGGCGGGGATCGTGTCCAGGACCGAGGGCTCGAACACCGCCAGGCCGCCGTAGCGGTGCCCGGAACGGACCTGCTCCCGGCGGTCGACGAGGTCGATGACCCAGCTCTCCTCCAGGACGAAGTCGGCGGCATCCTCCACCGGGATTGCCAGGAGGGTGGCGGGCGACCGGGCGGAGCGGTGGGCTTCAACCAGGCGCTCGACCGGGAAGTCGGTGGCGACATCGGCATTGGCCACGAGGAAGGCGGCGGTGAGCTCGTTTCTCAGTGCCCGCAGGGCTCCAGCCGTGCCCAGCGGCTCGCTGCCCTCGTCGGAGACCGAGATCGTCATCGCCCGCCGGGAGCTCTCCCGCCCGACGGCCTCCCGCACCAAGTCGGCCCCCTCGCCGTGGGTGTTGACCCAGGCATGGTCGACGCCCGCCTGCTCCAGGGCGGCGAGCAGCCAGACGAGCTGGGGGGCGTCCAGGGTGGGGAGCAGGGCCTTCGGCCGCTCGGGGGTGAGCGGGGCCATCCGGGAACCCAGGCCCGCGGCCAGGACAACAGCCAGCATCGGGCGATCTTACAAAGGTGTTGTCCCGCCGGTCACCCTGAGGCTGTGGCGCCGCTGCCCTACCGGTAGTTGGTGAACTGCAGCGGGATCCCGAAGTCCCCCTCCTTGAGGGCCTTGATCACCGCCTGGAGGTCATCCCGGGACTTGCCGGTGACCCGGAGCTGCTCACCTTGGACCTGCGACTGGACCCGGACCGGGAGGCCCTTGATGAACTTGTTGAGCTCCCGGGCCTTCTCCTCGCTGATGCCCTGCACCAGCGTGATCTTCTGGCGGTAGGTGCTCCCGGCCGCGGGCTCGATCTTGCCCTCCTGCAGCGCCTTGAGCGAGACGTTTCGGCGCACCATCTTGTCCTTCAGCACGTCGAGTGCGGCCTCCACCCGGCCCTCGGAGTTGGCCCGGATCTCGATGACCGGGTCGGTGTGGTCCACCTCGGTGCCGGTGTTCTTGAAATCGAAGCGGGTGGCGATCTCGCGCCGGGTCTGGTCGAGGGCGTTGCGCACCTCCTGCGCGTCGACCTCGCTCACGACGTCAAACGATGCCTGGGCCATGGGCCGTATCCTAGTGGGAGGCCGAGTGGGGGTCGGGCGCGTGCTGGTGCGTTACCCTGCTGGCCGACGGTGGGATACCCAAGTGGCCAAAGGGAGCGGTCTGTAAAATCGTTGGCTCAGCCTTCCAAGGTTCGAATCCTTGTCCCACCACCGAGTTGCACCCAAGGCCGCTAGAGGTCCGTTGTCCCTGGTGGCTGATCTTTTGTGCATGACTGAACAGCATATACGTGTTCAGATCGACAAAAAAGGTTGGCGGGCCTCGATCCTTTAGCCCTCCCGGCTGAGCAACGCCCGGATCTCGGCCAGCTGCGCCCGGGCCGCCGGGGATCCCGAGCCGCCCCGGCCGGTGGTCCTGGTGGCGAGGTCCCCGGGCGTCGAGCCATGCTTGTTGCGCAGCGAGGTGTCGGCCCCGCCCTCGAGCAGAGCGGCGACTGCCGCGGCGCACCTCGTACGCACCGCCCGGTGCAGGGGGGAGGCCCCACCCTTGTCCTGGGCATCGGGGTCGGCGCCTGCGGCGAGCAGCCGCTCGACGGTGGCCCGTTGTGCTTCATGGTCCCAGAGCGCCGACCCCGGCTGGCCGTCGGCGGCGTAGTGCAGGGGCTGCGCCCCGCGCCGGTTGCGGGCCCCCACCTCCGCACCGCACGCCACCAGGTCCGAAACCATCGTGACCCGGTACCCGGCGGCGGCAATGTGGAGCCCGGTGTCGCCCCGGTAGAGCTGGTGGCGGATGGCCTCGAGGAACGCCTCGCTGGTGGACGAAGCCATGGCCAGCTCCGGAGTCTCGACAAGGAGGGCCGAAACGGCTGCGTGATCCCCGGTAACGATCGCCGCGATCATGTGGTCATACTTGGGTGTGGATCGCCGGTTAGCCATTGTTCTCCTGTTGGTAGCCCTGGGGGTTACGTGCTGCGGCCGGGTCCGCCATCCGGCAGCAGCGTTGCCGTCCCCCAGTCTGCCAAGTCCACCGCCGACAGCGACCGCTCTGCCCGTGGCCTCGCCCCCCGACGTCGCTCCGCCGACGCCGACCAGCACGACCGACCTGCTGCAACTGCCGACCGCGCGTCTGGAGCGCACTTTGCCACCGGGAGCTGGGTGCGGTGCACTGGCCGACGCCGGCTGGACCGCGCAATGCGGCCAGATCGAGACTGCCGGCGGCCCGGTGGTCTGGGTGATCGAGGCCGTGCCGGCTGCCGAGCCGGTCAGCTGCACGAACTGCACGCCGAAGCGGGTCTATGTTTTTGTCCCCTCCGGGGCCGAGCAATGGGATCTGGCGCTGGTGGCTTCCGACGACATCGGCCACGCCTTCGTCTATGTCACGGCCACAGCCGTGGCTCTGCCCTCGGGGGGCTCGGACCTCGTCGTCGCGGCCCGCCGGACCGGGTCGGGGGCTGCCCTCGATGTGGATGTGGTGAGCGGCCGGTCGATCGTCGCCCACCCCGACACCGTGTACGACAGTGGATACGCCCAGCTGAGTCCGGGGCGCATCGACCTCTTCGGCCGCCTGGAGTCGCCCGGCGTGGCCCACGCTGGGTGGACCTACCGGGAGCATGACGTCCTGGACTACGCCGGAGGGCATTGGACCCTCCAGACCACCACGAGCCCCACGCCGCTGCCCTCGCCCACTGGGCCCTTGTCCTTCTATCCCTACTAGCTGGGCAGGCGGCGGGGACCTCAGTTCACGACGCCTCGGCCCGCCGCCCGAAGTAGTGCTGCAGCGCCGCCTTCAGCTCTTCCGGCGAGAGCCCGCTCAGGGCGGCTGCCACCTCGGGATCCTCGATGGTGGTGGTCTGGTCGCCGATGCGTACCTCCACCGCCTTCGGGGGCGGCGGGGCGTCTGACGTTGCTCCCACCGGGATGGTGGTCAGCTGCTCGTCGACGGCGCCCGCCGTCACGCCCAGAGCGGCAAGGATCTTGGCTCCCTGGCTCTCGGCGTCGCCCAGGATCCCGGCAATGACCTGGCCAGTGGAGGTCAGCCCGCCGGCCGCCAGCTGGCGGGCGCGGGCCAGCGCCTCGGTCAGTGCCGGGGTCCACGGCATCGGGGGAGCGCCCGCCCGGCCGGTGCTCGGAAGGAGCTCCACCAGGTGGGTACGCACGTCGGCGATGTCCAGCTTCAGGACCCTCACGGCGGCAGCGGGGTCCGACTCGGCCTCCCGCAGCACCCCGAGCAGGAGGTGCTCGGTCCCGATGTAGTTGTGCCCCAGGCCGAGCGCCTCCCGGAGCGAGAACTCCAGCACCTTCTTCGCACCCTTGGCGAAGGGGATGTGGCCCTCGGGCGCCGGGGTCGTCCCGGTGCCAAGACGCTGCTCCACCTGGCGCCGGACGGCGGGCCGGTCGACCCCCAGCGAGTCGAGCACCTGGGCGGCCAGCCCATCGGTCTGCAGCAGGGCCAGCAGCAGGTGCTCAGGCCCGATGTAGCTGTGGCGCAGGCGGCGGGCGTCCTCCTGGGCCAGGGCGACGGCGCGGCGGCCGCGGTCCGTGAACCGTTCGAACATACGTGAACCTCCTCGTGATGTACTGGTCTTGAGAATAAAACCCCTGTCAATACACTGTTTTATGATAGAGTGAGCTGCACCGTGAGCGATCAGCCCCCCGTCGACTGGGACCGCGTCCTGGCCCAGCTCTCCGGCCAACCGCAGGAGGATGGCTGGGTCACGCTGCGGGAGGCGTCGGCGGCCTCGGGCGTGGCCCTCTCCACGCTGCGCTCCTGGTACCGCTCGGGCCGGATCCCCTCCCGCATGGTGGCCAGCCCCCACGGTCCGCAGCGGCTCGTGCCCCTCGAGGCGGTGGTCACCCGGGGCCTGGAGTCCCCCCGGGTGCGGCGGCAGTTGGAGCGCTCCCGCTCGCTGGAGGTCGAGGTGGACGAGCTCCGGCGCCGGGTCGAAGCTCTCGAACGCCGCTTGGGCCTGGCCGGGCCCTAGGCGGGCCGTGGTTCGACCGCAAGGGCTGGCGGGCCCGAAGGACCCTCAGTCGACCAGGTGGAAACCCACCCGGTACACCGGGGTGTCGTCGTCGATGGGCCCGGCGTGGGCCGCCCGCCGGCGCAGCGCCTCCCGGTCGGCCTCGCCGCAGGCCGCGACGTCACCCGCGGGCAGCGCGCCGAATGGCAGCAGCTCGATCGAGTCCACCTCCACGACGCCCGGCCCGACCCGGTACCGGCCGCCAACCCGAACCTGGGGTCGCTTCCAGAGCCGGACGGACATTGTGATGTCGCCGGACAGCACGCCGCCCCGCAGATCCCGGGCGAATTGCATCAGGCAGCGAGCGTACGCCCGCCGGAGAGCAGGCGGCGAAACACGCCGCAAGCGAAGAGGACGTTTCATCCCAAATGCAATAGCATGTGTCTAATATGGGTTCATTGGCTGAGCCGTGGCAGGAGTCGGTTCGTGGCGGGTTGGTGAACCCAGCGATCCTCAACCTCAGCGGCCTCGACCAGATCAGGGCCTGGGAGCGGGGCCTTGTCCCCCGCCCGCCGATCGCCCGGCTGACCGGCCTGCGCATGGAGGGGGCGGCGGAAGGATCGTCCTCGTGGTCGATGCCCGCCTCGGCATGGATGGTCACCCCCCAGGGGGCAATCGCCATCGGGATGCTGGCCGTGCTGGCCGACCCGGCGCTCGGGTGCGCCGTCCAGACCATCCTGCCGCCCGGCACCCCGTACACGACCGCCGAGCTCTCGCTCACCATGGTGCGCCCGGTCCCCGGCAGCGGTGACCTGCTGCACGCCCACGGGCGGGTGGTCCACCCCGGCCGCCGGATGGCGCTTTCGGCGGTGTCGATCGAGGACCGCGCCGGGCGCCTCGTCGCCCACGGCACCTCCCGCTGCATGATCCTGCCCCGGCTGTACCACCTCCCGCCAGCGGATTCCCTGGAGCAGGAGCCGCCCGGCCCGGGGGACGACGACGCCGACGACCCGTGGCGCAGGCCGGACGTCCAGGGCGCATCGCTGGCCCAGGAACTCTGGGATGCCGAGACCGGGCTGGAGATCATGTGCCGGCTCCTGACCGGCGAGCTGCCCCGCCCACCCCTCTGCATGCTGACGGGGCTGCGGGTGACCAACGTGGGTTATGGGTCGTGCGAGTTCACCCTCCCGGCCACCGGATGGCTGGCTTCGCCCACCGGGCTGGTGGAGGGCGGGATGATCGCCATGCTGGCCGACGCCGCCCTGCAGAGCGCCATCGCCACCACCGCACCGCCCGGGTGCGCGGTGGCCTCGGTGGACCTCAAGGTCAACTTCCTGCGGCCCTGCCCCACCGACGGCCGGTTGCTCCTGGGCAAGGGATCGGTGGTGCACCAGGGAAAATCGTTGGTGATCGCCAACGGCGAGGTGCTGAACGCCGATGGCAAGCGGGTGGCCATCGGCACCGGGTCCGCCCTGCTCCTGCCCGGCACGCCTGCCACCCTGGACCCCGAGGGCGACTACCTCAGACCAGCCTCCGCTCCGTAGCCCAGCGGGTCAGCTGGTGGCGGCTGGACAGCTGCAGCTTGCGCAGCACTGAGGAGACGTGGGTCTCCACCGTCTTGATCGAGATCGACAGGTGCTTGGCCACCTGCTTGTAGGCGTAGCCCCGGGCGATCAGCCGCAGGACCTCCCGCTCCCGGGGGGTCAGCTGCTCCAGCTCGCTGTCGGCATCGTGGATAACGGCGCCCTCGGGGCCGTGGCCGGCGAAGGCATCGAGGACGAAGCCGGCCAGCCGGGGGGAGAACACCGCGTCGCCGTCGTAGATCCGGTGGATGGCCACCCGCAGGTCGGCGGGCGAGATGGACTTGGTCACGTAGCCCCGGGCGCCGGCGCGGATGACGGCGATGACGTCCTCGGGAGCGTCGGACACCGAGAGGGCCAGGAAGCGGGTCTCGGGCGCCGTGGGGAGCACCCCCTCGATGACCGCCCGGCCCCCGCCCCCCGGGAGGTGGACGTCGAGGAGGACAACGTCGGGCCGGCTGGCGAGGATGCCCGCCACCGCCGCCGGGGCGTCGCCCGCAGTCCCCGCCAGGGCGAACTCCAGCGGGGGAGAGGCCAACTCGGTCTGGACGCCGGACAGGAACAGCCGGTGATCGTCCACCACGAAAACCTTGATGGGCGTGGCCATCAACGTGCCCCCGCGCCTTGCCGGGGCAGCACCAGCTGCACTTCGGTGCCGCCCCCCGGCTCTGTGGTGATGCATGCCGAGCCCCCGACCCGCTGCATCCGCCCCCGGATCGACTGGGCGATGCCCTGCCGGTCTGTGCCCACCGATTCAGGATCGAACCCGGACCCCTGATCGCGCACGTAGGCGGTGACCTCGCGGTCCTCCACCTCGAGGTAGATCGAGATCGAGGGTGCCCCGGAGTGCTTGGCGGCGTTGACTGCCGCCTCCCGGGCGGCTTCCAGCACGGCCTGGAGCCGGTCGTCCATGGGGGTGTCGCCCACGGTGACCACCTCGACGGGCACCTTGAACTGCAGCTCGACCGCCGCCGCCGCCCGTTCCAGCTCGCCGGACAGCGTGGAGGCGTCCGGGCCGGACCCGTTCAGGGCGAGCGACGGCCGCCCGCTCAGCCAGGCCCGGAGTTCCCGCTCCTGGTTGCGGGCCAGGGCGACCATCTCCCGGGGTTGGTCGGTGCGCTGGATGAGGGCCAGGGTCTGGAGCACCGAGTCGTGCAGGTGGGCAGCTAACTCGGCCCGCTCCTCGGAGCGGATCCGCTCCCGGCGTTCGGTGTTGAGGGCGGTGGCCATCCGCCACCCCCACGGTGCGGCGACGAGGCCGACGCCGACCGCGGTCAGGGCCACCGCCAGCACGGCGTTGGAATGCACCGAGAGGGCGTCGGTGCCGGTGAGGAAGACGGCGACGCCGGCGGCAAGCAGGCCCGCCGCTGCCAGGATGCGGATGCGGCCCCGCCATGTGCCTTTCAGGGCGTCGATCGCCGTCTCGGGCACGGCCTGGGCGGCGCTCGCCCACCGAGCCCGGTCGGAATCGTTGCCCCGGAACCAGATCAGGGCGACGGCCAGGACCACGAGGCCAACCGACCAGGCCAGGGCCGTGCCCACCCAGATTCCGGCGGCGTGCAGCAGGATCACGACGCCGGCGATCACCAGGCCCACCCCGACCGCCCGCTGCCCGCCGGCGTCCAGGTGCTCCACCGGCACCTCGGCGGTGGGCAGGCTCATCCAGCCCACGATGTACACCAGGACGCCGACCCCCCCGCACAGGCTGAGCAGCACGAAGCCGGCCCGGACGAGGGTGGGGTCCACCCGCAACTGCTCGGCGAGGCCGCCGGCCACCCCGGCGACGATCCGCCGGGTGGGGCTGCGGCGCAGGCCGAACGACGCCCAGCTGGGCATCGGGCGTGGCCGGGCCGGGGATGGGGCGAACGGGCGGTCGGCGTGAGGCATGGGCGCTCGATCCCTGCGTCGTGTGGGGCCCTCATGTTCGCGCACCGCACCCCCGATCCGGCATCGGGTCCTTCCCTGAGATCAGGCCCGCAGGGGGCTCCGGGTCAGGGTTTCCCGGGGGCAATCGGGGGTGAATCCCGATGGTGGCCCCGCCCGGCGAGGCCGAGGATTGCACCAGGACCTGGGAACCCGCCCAGACGACCGGCCGGGGCCGACCCGAGGGTCACCCGGCAACGCAGCATCGAGGGAGGGAGGGACCCGATGGATGCACCGCAACAGTTCTCCCAGCAGCCCCCGCCGGGCGGCGGCCGGCCACCGCTGGTGCGCAGCCGAACCGACCGCAAGCTTGCCGGGGTCGCCGGCGGGCTTGCCACCCACTTCGGCGTCGAGCCGCTCTGGATCCGCCTCGCCTTCGTCGCCTTGGTGATCCCCGGTGGCTTCGGCATCCTGCTGTACGTGGTGCTGTGGGCCTGCCTGCCGGACGAGTCCGGCCAGCGCCCGATGGCCGAGGGTCTGCTGGAGCGACTGAAGCGAGCCCCGTCCTGGGTTCCGGTGGTGCTGGTGGTGGGGGCGGTGCTCTTCTTTTTCGGCACCCCCTGGTGGGGCGCTCACCCCGTCACCATCTTCTGGGCGCTGGCACTCATCGCCGCCGGCGTCTGGCTCTACCACAACGACGCCTCCCGATCCGTCCTCGCACCCCGCGCGGCGACCGCCACAGGACCACTCCCGCCCTCCCCGGCGAGTGCCCCGGCTTCGCCGCCGGTCACCCCGGTCACCCCGTCCGCCCCGGTCAGCCCGGTCTACGCCGCTGCCTATCCGCCGCAATACGCCCCGGGCGCGGTCGCACCGACGGTCCCCTACTGGGCGCCGCCACGGTCCTACGCCCCGGCGGCGGCACCGCTCCCCGCCCCCAAGCGGGAGCCGTCGCCCCTTGGCCGCATCACGATCGCGGTGGCGCTGGTGGCCCTCGGCGTCATGGGCGCCTTCCAGCGTCTCGGCGCCTGGCACCCTCCGCTCCGGGACTATCCCGGCCTTGCGCTCCTCGTGGTGGGTGCCGGCTTGCTCGTCGGCATGCTCTGGGGCCGGGCCCGGCTCCTGATTCTGGTGGGCCTGCTCATCGTCCCGTTCGGCCTGGTGGCCAACCTGACCGACATGGTGGCGCACGACCGGGCGGGCAACTACATCTACACCCCGTTCACCCCCACCAACGTGCGGGCGGAGTACCACCTGGGAGCCGGCCATCTGCGGGTGGATCTGACCCGGTTCGCCTGGACCCCGGGCATGACGGTCCGGACCCGGGCCGTCATGGGCGCCGGCAACCTGGAAGTTGTGGTCCCGGACGGTGTCCGGGTGCGCTTCTCCGGCCACGTGGGCGGCGGCGTCATCCAGTTCCTCGGCCGCCAGGAAGCCGGGCTGGACACCGACTACTCCTCCCAGGCCGGTCCGGCCGGCGGCCCGCTCCTCATCCTGAAGGCGAACGAGTCGTTCGGGAGGATCCTGGTCGAGCGTCCCTCGGTTGCTGCCAAGGAGTCTCCGGTCCCGGTTCCGAAGGTGCCGAGCCCAGCGGTGCCCGCCCCGCCAGGCCCAGCTGCCCAGCCAGCCCCGGCTGCCCCGGCGGTTCCGGCTGCCCCGGCGGTTCCGGCTGCGGCCGTGGCTCCAGCTGCGTAAGGAGGCGGTAGGCGACAGCCTGTAGACCCGACACAGAGGGAGGCACGACCATGAAGCGGCACCCGTTCGATCTGTTCTCCGGCTTTTTCGGCGCCCTGTTCGCTGTGCTGGGCATCCTGCTGCTCTCCGGGCCGCACGGCTTGCAACCCGGCCACCTTGCGGTGGTGGGGCCGGCGGTCGTGATTGCCGCCGGCGTCGCCCTGCTGGCCTCCGTGGTGCGGGGTTTCCGGTCCCGGCCCGGGACGCCCGACGCCTATGCCGAGGAGCCCGCTGACCCGCTGGTGGAGGAGGTCCCGCCGGAGTCCTAGGAATTCACCGCCAGTTCACACCGCGACCACAGTCGCAGCCGGTACTCTTGATAGCCCATGCGCCTGATGCGTCGCGGTTCTGCCGCCAACAACGGCCACGAAGGCCCCCAGTGGACCCGCGGCCTCGGCGTCGAGGCCCCGGGCTGCACCAGCATCGGCGGCTTGCAGCCCCGCCATCCGGCCCGGGTGGTCGGCGTGGTGGGCAGCATCAAGGTGTTGCCCCGCCCGGACATCACCCGGCTGGAAATCACCATCTCCGACGGCACCGGAGAGATCAGCGGCGTCTGGTTCGGCCACCACAAGATCGGCGGTCTCGACCTGGGTGAACGGGTGGTCTTCGAGGGCATGGTGGGCAGCCCGGGCCAGGGCAAGCTGGAGATCCTGCACCCGACCTACCAGCTCCTGGGCAGCTCCGACCGCAACTGACGCCCGGTTCCCTCGGCCGCCGGAAGCCCCCGGGGATGTCCGATTTCTACGAGCGAGCCCTACTGCCGGGAGTGCCCGCCACCCAGGGCTCGGCTCGCAGGCCGGGCGCGGCGTCCGCTTCGGGTGGGCGCTCCCCGGAGAGGAGTTCCTCGATGGCCGCCTCGGCCTCGGTGACCGCCAGTGCCAGGACCTCGTCGCCGGCGATGAGCGGGGTCTCGTCCCGGGGCACGATGACGTGCTGATTGCGCACGACCGCCACCACGGCGCAGTCCTGGGGAAGCCCCAGCTCGCCGATCAATCGGCCGGCGGCGAAGGAGCGCTCGCTCAGGGTGACCTCCACCAGCGAGACCTTGCCCTTTTCGAGGGTCAGGAGGCGCACCAGGTCGCCCACCGACACCGCCTCCTCCACCAGCGCGGTCAGCAGGTGCGGCGGGCTGACGGCGGCGTCAACGCCCCAGGACTCGTTGAACAGCCAGTGGTTCTTCGGGTGGTTCACCCGGGCCAGCACCCGGGGGATGGCGTACTCCTGCTTGGCCAGCAGCGAGATCACGAGGTTGTCCTCGTCGTCGCCGGTGGCCGCCACCATGACATCGCAGGTGTCCAGGCCGATGCCCTTCAACTCGAACGGCTCGCAGGCGTCGGCATGGACCCAGGTGCAGGGGATGGATCCGGAGAGGCGGGTGATGATGTCCTTGTTCTGCTCCACGATGAGGACCTCGTGGCCGCGCTGCACCAGGTCGGCGGCCACGTACTGGCCAACCTTGCCCGCACCTGCGACTGCCACCTTCATGCCGTCACCGTACCGCCGCCACCGTCTTGCCCCGGCTGGCGAGGTTTGCCCCGACGTTGCCGAGCTCGCTGCGGACCACGATCAGGTTGAGGAAGTCACCCTCCTGGATGATGGTGTGCGGTTCCGGCACCTGCGTCTTGCCGAAGCGGGTGAGGGCGGTGACGATGATCTTGCCCGCCACGTTCAGCTCCTGGACCCGGGCGCCGGCGGCCGACTCCGGCACCTCGGTGCCGATGGCCACGACGTCGCCCGATCCGATGGTGCCCAGGATGGCCTGCGGGGCGGGGATCACCCGGGCCATCACCTGGTCGGTCGTCCACGCCACGGTGGCGACCGTGGGGATCCCGAGGCGCTCGTAGATCTGGGCCCGCCGGGGGTCGTAGATCCGGGCCGCCACGGTCTTGCAGCCGTAGTGCTCCTTGGCGATCCGGGCGCAGACGATGTTGGAGTTGTCGCCGTTGGTGACGGCGATGAACACGTCCGCCTGCCGGATGCCGGCGGCCTCCAGGATGTCGCGGTCGAAGCCCGGCCCGACGAAGGTCTTGCCCTGGAAGCCGGGGTGGAGGTGCTCGAAGGCAGACGCCTTCTTGTCGATGACGGACACGGTGAACTCGCGCTCACACAAGGTGTCCGCCAGTTCCGCACCAACCCGCCCACAGCCTACGATCACCGCATGCACGCTCTCACGATACACGTCCGGTGCCGCGCCCCAAAACCTCACTAGTAGCTGGTGCTTCTTTCTTTATGTTTTATTAACGCCGGTATGGATGTGCCGGTTGGGGGGCCGCCCTAGGCTGAAGGTGAGAGGAGGCCACCGTGTCGGACAACGATGTCCTGCCGCCCCCCGGAGTCGACGAGGCCCAGCACCGGCGCAACTCGCTCCGCCCCGAGGTCCCCACCCGGTTCCGCCGGCTGAAGGCCGTCGTGGTGGGCCGGCCGCTGTCCACCGAGCGGCTGGTGCACGAGCGCCTGGGCAAGCCGACCGCCCTGGCGGTGTTCGCCAGCGACAACCTCTCCTCCTCGGCGTACGCCACCGAGGAGATCCTCAATGTCCTGGTCAAGGCCGCCGCCGTCGGCATCTTCGCCATGGTGGTGCCCATCACGCTGGCGCTGCTCGGCGTCCTGGGGATCCTGCTGTTCTCCTACCGCCAGACCATCAAGGCGTATCCGGGCGGCGGCGGCGCCTACCTCGTCACCCGGGACAACTTCGGTCTGCTGCCCGCCCAGGTGGCGGGCGTCGCCCTCATGACCGATTACGTCCTCACGGTCTCGGTGTCGGTCGCCGCCGGCACCGCCGCGCTCACCTCGGCCTTCGGGGCGCTGTTCCCCTACCGGGTGATCATCTCCCTGTTCTTCATCCTCATCCTCACGATGGGCAACCTCCGGGGCCTCAAGGAGGCCGGGCGGATGTTCGCCCTGCCCACCTACTTCTTCATCACGATGATGGGCGTGATGTTTGCGGTCGGGGGCTACCGCTGGGCCGCCGGGGCGCTGCACCCGGTGCCGACGTTCCCCCATTCGGAGATCGCCGCCGTCGGGTTCTTCGTTGTCCTGCATGCGTTCTCGTCCGGCGGGGCGGCGGTCACCGGCGTCGAGGCGATCTCCAACGGGGTCCCCGCCTTCAAGCCGCCCGAGTGGCGCAACGCCCGGACGACGCTCATGTGGATGGGGAGCCTGCTCGGGGCGATGTTCCTCGGCCTGTCGATCCTGGACGCCAAGCTCAAGGTCATCCCCGACCCCACCGGCGCCAAGACCGTGCTGGCGCAGGTGGGCCAGGGCGTGTTCGGCCACTCGGGGTTCGGGACGGTGGCGTACTACGGCCTGCAGGCGGCCACCATGCTGATCTTGGTGCTGGCGGCCAACACCAGCTACGCCGACTTCCCCCGCCTGGCCAGCTTCATCGCCATCGACCGCTACCTGCCCCGCCAGCTGGCCCGCTACGGCGACCGGCTGGTGTTCTCCAACGGCATCGTCGTCCTGGCGGCGCTCGCCTCGTCGCTGGTCATCATCTTCAAGGCGAGCGTCACCGGGCTGATCCCGCTGTACGCCATCGGAGTGTTCACCTCGTTCACGTTCTCGCAGTCGGGTATGGCCCGGCACCACCGCCGGGAGCGGGAGCCCGGGTGGAAGCGCGGCCTGCTGATCAACGGCTTCGGGGCGGTGGTCTCGGGGCTGATGACCGTCATCATCGCCGCCACCAAGTTCACCCAGGGGGCCTGGGTGATCCTCGTGATCGTCCCGGTGGCGGTCGCCGGCCTGGTCACCATCCACCGCCACTACCAGGAGGCCGCCGTGCTGCTGCGGCGCCCGGACCGCACGGTGCCCAAGGACTTCCCCCGCCAGCGGGTGATCATCCCCGACATCGGCGATGCCCAGAGCCTGCGGGCCACCCTCGCCTATGCCCAGCGGGTGTGGCCCACCGAGATCCGGGTGGTCCGCCTGGCCCGGCCGGGCGAGGACACCACCGAGTTCCTCCGGGCCCGGCCGCTGGCCGGCGAGGTCCGGGAGGCCGCCCTCATCCGGGACGGCTCGAAGGCGGCCGCCCTGCGGGGCTACCTGCGGTCGGTGCGCCGGGAGGTCGGGCCGGGCGAGGTGCTGAACGTCATCATCCCCGAGACGGTCGAGGGCATGGGGCTGCGCTACATCCTGCGCCAGCGCCGTATTCAGCGGCTGAAGTCCACCCTGCTGGCCGAACCCGACGTCGTCCTCACCAACCTGCCCACCCGGCAGGGCTACGAGCACCTGGAGCCCGGCGAGCGGGCCGCCCGGGGCCAGCACGCCACCCAGCCCTGGCGCCATGTGGCCGTGGTGCTGGTGGCGGGCGTCCACAACGCCAGCCTGTCGGGGCTGCGCTACGCCCGGTCCCTGGGGGCCGACGAGCTGCACTGCCTGCACGTCGAGACGACGGCCAAGGAGACCGAGGCCGTGCTGGCGGAATGGCACGCCATGGTGGGCAGCCCGTCCCTGGAGGTGCTGCCGTCGCCCTACCGGGAGATCGTGCGGCCGATCCACGAGCGGGTGCGCCGCATGCTCGACGCCGACCCCCACACCTACGTGACGATCGTGATCCCGGAGTTCGTGGTGCGCAAGACCTGGCACAACGCCCTGCACAACCACACCGCGCTGCTGCTGAAGCGGGCGTTCCTGTTCGAGCCGTCGGTGGTCGTCTCGGCCGTGCCCTACCGCTTGGACAAAATCGAGGAGGCGCCGGCCTCTGCGGGCGCGACGTCGGCGCATTAGGAAAGCGGCACGAAGAAATCTTCCTGCATTTTCGGCCCGGCTGGTATCAAAACCGTCTCCTCGAGCGTCTTACCAGACAGGGTCGATGAGGAGGCAGGCATGCAGGGCACGACATTCGCACGGGTGCAGTTCACCAACGGACGCGGGGAGCGGCTCTCCGGCGTCCTGGCGACCCCCGCCGGGGGTGCCCAAGCCTGCGCCCTGCTCCCGCCCGCCCTCGGGCACCAGCCCGTGCAGGGCTCACTGCTCTCCGACCCGCTCACCCGCCGCGGGGTGGCGGCGCTCCAGTTCAACTCGGCGCCCCACCCGAGCCGGGAAGGCACCCAGGCCGACACCGACGAGACCGGCCTCACCCTGACCTCGGCCGCCGCCGACGTCCTGGCGGGCATCGACGCCGCCGGCGACCTGGGCTGGGACCCTGACCGGGTGGTCGTGGTTGCTCAGGGCCTGGCCGCCCGGGCGGCGATCCGGGCCCTCGCGCTTCCGATCCCGGTGGCGGGCCTCGTCCTCGTGCAGCCCCTGGTGGACGTCCGGCCCTCCGCCGACGGCCCCTTCGCCCTCGACGCCCTCGACGCCCTCTGGCTGGGCGTGCACGCCACCCGCAAGGAGCTCGGCGGCGTGCTGGCGCCGGTCGCCGCCATCGCAGCCCGGCGGGATCCCATGGTGGATGCCGCCGACGTCAGTGCCGCACTCACCGGCTGGTCGCCGTGGCCCCGCGGCCTGCAGATGGTCGATTCCCTGGAGGATCTCGTCAACCAGCCCGCGGCCCTCGCCGAGGTGCTCGGCCTGGTGGCCGGGGCGGTCGAGGAGGCCTTGGGGCTGCCCTCCGGCCAGCGGGTAGCCTAGGCCCCGGCCAAAGCCCCTCAGGCCTCGTCGAGGTACCGGTCCAGCTCCCAGCCCGTGATCTGCGTCTCGTAGGCCACCACCTCGGCCCGGCGGCCGTCCACCAGCAGTGACAGCAGCTGGTCCTGGAAGGTGTCCACCAGGATGTCGTCGGCCAGCAGGGCGTCCAGGGCGCCGTCCAGGGTGCGGGGGAGGGACTCGAAGCGCACCGAGTCGCTGCCCGCCGGGCCGGCCGGGTCAAAGCCCTCCAGGTCCTCCTCCATGGGTGGGGGCAGTTCCAGCTGCTTCTCCAGGCCGTGCGCCCCCGCCGCCAAGAGCCCGGCGACCAGGAGGTAGGGGTTGGCCAGTGGGTCCGACGCCCGGAACTCGATCGAGGCCTCCGGAGCCCGGTAGGTGCTCAGGCGGATCAGCGCCCCCCGGTTGACGTGCGCCCAGACCACGGCGCTGGGCGCCTCGGCCCCCGACGCCAGCCGCTTGTACGAGTTGACCGTCGGTGCCGCCAGGGCGCACAGCCCCCGGGCGTGGTACAGCTGCCCGGCCACGAACGCCTGGCCGTCCTCGTCCAGCGTCCCGTCGGCGTTGAACAACCTCCCGGTCACCCGCTGCTGCAGGTGCATGCCCGACCCGGCCTCGCCCGCCACCGGCCGGGGCATGAACGTGGCCCGCATCCCGGCCCCGGCGGCCACCGCCCGGATCACCCGCCGGGCGAGCACGATGGAGTCGGCCAGGTCCACCGGTCCGTGCGGGGCCAGGTCCAGCTCGTACTGCCCGGGGCCGGCCTCCTGGTGGCAGCCCTCCACCAGCACGCCGAAGTCAGCGAGGCGGTCGGCCGCCTCCCGGACGAGGCCCATGCCGATGCTCTCGGCGTCGTTGAAGTACCCCGCCTGGTCGATGGGCTGCGTGCCGTCCCCCGAGAAGATGTAGAACTCGATCTCGGCCCCGGCGGTGTAGCCCTCGGCCAGTTCCTCGAGGTCGCCCACCACCCGCTGCAGGGCGGTGCGGGGGTCGCCCAGCCACGGCCGCCCGTCGCTGGTGACCACGTTGCAGAACGCCCGGGCAACGTGGGCGTCCACCCGGCACAGCGTGGTGGCGTCCGGGCGCAGGCGCATGTCCTTCTCGGCCAGCCGGGCCCTGCCCTCGAGGGCCGAGCCGTCGAAGGGGTACCCGCTGGCCACGGCCTCGGGGAACAGCCGGGCGGGGATCTGGAGGGAGTGGCCGCTGCCGAAGACATCGACAAACGTGAGGCGCACCCAGGACAGGCCGTCGGGCAGCTGGATGGCCGCGGCGCCCTCGTTCATGGCTCAGCCTCCTCTCGAGAACCGGCGGAAGAGGCGGCGCCCCCCGCTGGTCGGACCGTGGGCCACGAGGCGGATCACCGCCACCGTGACGTTGTCGGGCGCATCGCGTTTCAAGGCTAGCTCAATCAGTCGGGCGGCAGCAGTCGGGCAGTCGGGTGCCTCCTCGTCCTCCGAACCCGACACGATCTCGGCGATCTCGCCCCGGGCGACCGAGTCCCACAGCCCGTCGGAGCACAGCACGAAGCTGTCCCCGGGCTCGGCGGGCTCCCGGACGAGGTCGATCTGCAGCATGGGCTCGGTGCCCAGCGACCGGGTGAGCATCGACCGGGCCGGGTGGCGGGCCGCCTGCTCGGCGGTGATGAGCCGCATGCGCAGCATCTCGCCGACCCGGGAGTGGTCGGCGGTGAGCTGGGAGGCCTGACCCTCCCGGATCAGGTAGGCCCGGGAGTCCCCGGCGTGGGCGATCACCGCCTCCTTGCCCGCCAGCACCAGGGCGGTGAGGGTGCTGCCCATCCCCCGGCGCCCGGCGTCATGGCTGGCGTCGAAGACCGCGACGTTGGCGGCCCGCACCGCCGAGCGCAGCCGCTGGTGGGCCGCCCCCGACCCGACCGAGTCGCCCGCCCAGGAGCCGACCACGGTCTCCACCGCCAGCCGGCTGGCGACCTCCCCGGCGGCGTGGCCCCCCATCCCGTCGGCCACCACGAACAGCGGCTCGGCCCTCTCGGGCGTGCACGCCCCGGCATAGTCCTCGTTGTTGTCCCGGCCGGTGCCGATGTCGCAGATATAGGCCCACTCGACGGTGTCCGAGGCCCCCTCGGAGGCCATTCGGCCGGGCGCCTCCGAGGGGGATTGCGGGTCGGGTGCCACGGGCACGGGCTGCTCGTCTGCGGGGCACATGGTGCTGCTCATTGTGACTTACCGGCTTCCCCGGGCCGGAGCGGGAGCCGACCCGGGGAAGCCGCTACCAGCGGTCAGGCTTCCAGCGGGACCTGCTCCTCGGCGGCCAAGCGGGGCCCCTTGTGGTCGTGGAACACCTTCACCCCCCGCATCCTCGGGTTGAGGGCCACCCAGACTATGCCCGCCACGCACCAGGCGGCCACCACGCCGAGGGCCTTGGTGGTGTCGGTGGCCGTGGTGCCCCCGGCTTTGAGGGCGAGGTACACCACCCCGCACAGCTCGGCGAAGTTCATCAGCAGGCCGAGACCGGGGACAAAGAAGTGCTTGATGAACGCCTTGTCGTGCCGGCTGGCGAAGGCCACGATGCAGATGAAACAGCTCATGCCGTACACCAGGAACGTGCCGATGTTGGACGCCAGGGTGATCTGGGTCAGGTTGTCGACGTTGTGCACGCCGTAGATGCCCAGCACGGCGGAGAGGCCGGTGAGGATCCAGATGCCGCCGTGCGGGGTGGCGTACTTGCCGTGCAGGAGGCCCAGGATGCCGGGCATCTCCTTGTCCCTGCCCATCACGTAGGTGATGCGCACGCCGGTGTTCAGGCAGGCCAGTGTGGTGCCGATGAGGGCGAACAGCACGGTGGCGGCCATGATCAGCGCCAGCGTCTCGCCGGTGTGGCCCAGCATCTTGTTGCCGATGTTGGTGATCATGTCGCCGATCGGGGCCCCGCTGCCCGCGGCCGAGGGAAACCCGCCGGCAACCGCGCTGGCTCCGCTGCCCGACGCCGGGTTGGTGACGGTGGAGAAGGCGAAGTTGGAGGCGAAGTACTCGAACAGGTAGCAGATGCCGCCCTGGATCAGCAGGCTGAGCAGGATGCCCCGCCGGATGTCCTTCTCCGGGCGCAGCGCCTCGGCGCCCAGGGCGGTCACCGACTCGAAGCCCACCAGCAGCAAGATGGCGATGGTGGACTGGTAGATGACGTAGAGCAACTTCCGTGGGAAGACGATGTGGATGGCGCTGGGCTGCATGTAGGTGCCCAGGTGCGGGTGGCTCAGCCGGAAGATGATGGCCACGATGCTGAACGCCACCAGCGTGGTGATCTGGATGACATTGACTGCGATGGCGGCGTTGGTGGAGCCGCTGACCCCCCGGTAGGCGATGTAGCCGCACAGCAGGGCGAACAGCAGGCAGACGACGGCCAGGACCCCGTAGCTCAGCGTGTTGTGGGTGATCGTGGTGTAGATGTAGCTCACCAGGATCCCGCCGAAGGCCACCATGATCCCGGGATAGATCCAGTAGTACAGATGCGAGATCCACCCGACGGTGAGCTTCATGAACCGGGCCATCTTGCGGTGCTGTTCCTTCTCCTTGTCCAGGAGGGCGGCCTCGGCGAAGTAGTAGCTGGACCCGGCCCCGGCGTCGGGGTAGATGCGGGCCAGCTCGCTGTAGCTGAAGGCCGTGAGGAAGGCGAGGATCAGGGCGAAGAACAAGCCGGTCCACATCTCGGTGCCGGTGTAGCCGCTGCCTGACTTGAGCGCCGACTGGGCCTCGAACGTGGTCCACAGGAACGCCCCCGGGGCGATCAGGGCCATGGCGTTCACGGTGATGCCGGTGAGCGTCAGGCTTCGCTTCATCTCCACTTCTTCAGCTGCCATCCCGCATCCCTTCTTCCAGGTGGTGCGGTTCGGATCCCCCCGGACGCACCAGGCCTCCACGGACTGGATGGGCCGCTCTCCCACGACCCGCCCCGAAGATAGGGGGCCAGGATTTCGCCGGTGTATCCCCCAGGTAACGTTTTTGTTACGGGCCTTAACGGGTTCGTTATGCCGCGCCGCCCGGTGTGCACCCACCGGCGCCTCCCCTGTAGCCGCGCCGCTCCAACCCCAGCTCGATCAGGTCCCCGACCGCCTCGGGATCGGTGCGGAGCCGGTAGGGCGTCACGGGCAGCAGGTCCCAGCCTTCGGCTATGGCTGCCGCAGTGCGCTCATGGTCGGAGGCCCACTGGCTCATCTGCGAGTGGTGGCGGTAGCTGTTGACCTCGACGCCGAAGCCGACCTCCGGGCAGGCGGCGTCCACGTAGATCACCCGGCCGTCGCGCAGATCGATGCGGTACTCCTGCACCCAGCCGGACCAACCCCGTGCCTGGATGAGCTTCCAGAGCACCCGCTGGGGACGGCTGTCGGCGAAGCGCGCCTGGCCCGCCCGCTCGGCGAGCAGCTGACCCATCACCGCCGCCCGGCGCCGCCCCTGGGCGCCGAGGGCCCGGTAGCGCTGCACCACGTAGGGCAGGGGCATAAGCCGCCGGGCGAGGGCGTAGTCCAGAGCGTCGGCGGCCTCTTCGGGCGGCAGCACGCGGGAGATGTCGATGAGCGTCCGGGTAACTGACGTGCAGGGGATTCCCAGCCAGTGGTCCTGGTCGGACCACGCAACCTCGCCGATGCGATGCAGCGTTACGCCCTTCGGGCTTCTCTGATGCCGTTGGGCCCCCAACTCGACGGCGTCGGTGCTCACCGGGAGACCCAGCAGCCGGGCGGCGGTGACGCCGTAGGCAAGCGAGCCGGGCACCGCCAGCGTGGCCGCTTTCAGCGACTGCTCCCACGAGGCCGGCATCCCCGCCAGCCGGTAGACGCCGTGGTGCATCCGTTGCCACTGACCGGTGCGGATCCGCCGGTCGCACGCGTCCGGTGAGTAGCCGTGCGCGATGCACTGGCTCCTGGTGACGAGTCCGTACTGGCGCGTGGCCAGGGCGTCCACCCGGATGCGGTCCGAGACGTCCATGCCCGCAATACAAGCAGGAGGGTATGACAATGAACGCTTAGACGCCTAAGTAAGCCACAAAAGCCGTGCCCACCACGGCTTTTGTGCCCCACCTCCGCCCGAGGTCAAAACCGGCCCACAAGAAAGGGCGCCCCGGCCAGGGGCGCCCTTCCCAAAACGGACAGAAGCGGAATTAGCAGTCGTAGTACAGCATGAACTCCCACGGGTGCGGCCGCAGGCGGATCGGGTCGACCTCCTTGGAGCGCTTGTACTCGATCCAGGTCTCGATGACGTCGTTGCTGAAGACGCCGCCCTCGGTCAGGAACTGGTGGTCGCCCTCCAGGGCGTCCAGCACGGCGTCGAGCGAGGCCGGCACGTGGTTCAGCGTGGCGTGCTCCTCGGGCTCGAGGTCGTAGATGTCCTTGTCGATGGGATCCGGCGGCTCGATCTTGTTCAGGACCCCGTCGAGGCCCGCCTGCAGCATGGCCGAGAACGCCTGGTAGGGGTTGGCTGACGGGTCCGGGCAGCGGAACTCCACCCGCTTGGCCTTCGGGTTGGAGGAGTACATCGGGATCCGGCAGGCGGCCGAGCGGTTGCGCTGCGAGTACACCAGGTTGATGGGTGCCTCGTAGCCCGGCACCAGCCGGCGGTACGAGTTGGTGGTGGGGGCGCAGAACGCCAGCAGGGCGGGGGCGTGGGCCAGGAGGCCGCCCACGTAATGCCGCCCGGTGTCGCTCAGGCCGCCGTACCCGGCCGGGTCGGCGAACAGCGGGGCGCCGTCCTTCCACAGCGAGGAGTGCACGTGCATGCCGGAGCCGTTGTCGGCGAAGATCGGCTTGGGCATGAAGGTGGCGGTCTTGCCGTGCTTCCAGGCGGTGTTCTTGACCACGTACTTGTAGTTCATCACCTTGTCCGCCATGGCCAGCAGCGGGCTGAAGCGCATGTCGATCTCGGCCTGGCCGGCGGTGCCCACCTCGTGGTGCTGCACCTCGACGTCGATGCCCATGGCGATCATGGTGAGGATCATCTCCGAGCGCAGGTCCTGGTACTGGTCGATGGGCGGGACCGGGAAGTAGCCCTCCTTGTAGCGGGGCCGGTTGCCCCGGGCGCCCGGGTCGCCCGAGCCCCAGATGCCCTCGGTGGAGTCCACCGCGTAGTAGCCCTCGTGACTGTTCTGGTCGAAGCGGGCCTCGTCGAAGATGTAGAACTCCAGCTCCGGCCCCCAGAACGAGCTGTCCGCCACGCCCGTGGCGATCAGGCGGGACTCGGCTTTTTTGGCGATGTAGCGCGGGTCTCGCGAGTAGCTCTCCCGGGTGATCGGGTCCTCGATGAAGCAGTTGATGTTCATCGTCACCACGTCGCGGAAGGGGTCCAGCACCGCGGTGGCCGGGTCCGGGATCAGCAGCATGTCGGACTCGTTGATCGCCTGGAAGCCGCGGATCGACGACCCGTCGAAGCCAAACCCGTCCTTGAACCCGTCCTCGTCCAGTTGGCTCACCGGGACCGAGAAGTGCTGCATGAGTCCGGGGAGATCGCAGAACCGCAGGTCCACGATCTGGACGCCCTTTTCCTTCGCGAGCGCGAGGACTTCTTGTGGCGTGTCTGGCATGTCCACCTCCTTGGGTGCTGCTGGCCGGTAGTGCCGGAGGCGCGGAGGCTTCCGGAGTGGGCCAAAGATTACGTTGCCTGATCGGCAAGTTTCAATGCCCAACGAACCGCAGCATCGCGCGCGGCCCGCAACGGGGTGTGCACCGGCCCCCGCGGACCTACGTGGCCCCCGGGCGCGCCAGCGGGGCCCTCAGGCCCCGCTGGGTTGCAGCGCTGTTACGTCGGGTTGCGGATCAGTAACGCCGTACCCCGCTGAGTCCGCCCGGGTTCCAGGTGGGCACCGGGGCGGGTGCCGGCCGCCAGGTGCCATTGCCGTGGCCGTTGCCGTTGGTGGCCGGCTGCGGGCTCTGGTAGGGCTTCATGAAGCTGTTCCACCCGCTCCCGCCGCCGGTCATCTGCTCGCCGGTCTCGACGTCGGTGTCCGAGTCGTAGGCGGCAGCGGCGATCAGGGCGATCAGCAGGCCGGTGGACAGGACCAGCCCGGCGTAGCCCAGCTGCTTGGGCCATGCCGGACCTTCGTGTGCTTCCCGGAGCAGCAGGGCGGTGTTGCGCACCATCTTGGCCACCCGGACCGGCTCTGCCGGGATCTCGGGAGCGTGGATCAGCGGGTCGATCGGCATGTATACCGGGGCCGCCATGTTGATGCTCCCCTTGACCAGGATCACCAGGGACTTCCACTTGCCCACCACCGGGACGGGCGCCGACTCGGTGTAGTTGCCCGGCGAGGTCTCCTTCAGGACGACCCGCTTGGTGCCGCCGCCCTGCCAGGAGGAGATGCCGAAGAACAGGGCGTTGTCGGCGGCGTTGGCCGGCTGCAGCTGGACGGCGACGTGCACGGTGCTGCCGTTGCCGATGGGCGTGCTCTTGATGGTGGCCGTCACTGGCGTCACGTTGCGGGGCAGCGGGATGGCCAGGACGGCGATCAGGACTGCGCCGGCGGCGCCCAGGGCGACCAGCGGCATCTTGGCGGTGTCCCGCCGGAACAGCCGACCGGCTCCCGAGCCGATGATGGCGCCCGCCACTGCGGCGAGGGGGGCCAGCTCGAGGGTCATCGGGAGGAGCTGGGGCGCCGAGCCGAACCAGCCCGAGGCCTGGATCCAGATGCCCTCGCCCACCAGGCCGACGGTGCCGATGAGGATGCCCGCCACGGCACCGAACTTCAGGCGGTTCTTGGTGCCGACGGCGAAGGCGGCCAGCTCGACCATCAGGGCCGACGGGAGGTAGAGCGGGAAGTGGGCGAACTCGTGGTGCAGGCCCGCCACCAGGTAGCTCAAATAGAGCCGGATGACGAGGTAGGCGACGACCGCCTTGATGGCGCCCCAGCGGCCGAGGGCCAGGCGGGAGAACGTCAGGGCGATGCCGGCGCCGGCCATGATCAGGATCGGGAGGTAGACCGGGTTGAACTGCGGCACCCGGAAGTCGAACTCGCCTTGGTAGGTGGTGACTGCGGTCAGCACGGCGCCGGCGGCGACGACCATCCAGAAGCGACCGAAGGCGTTGGGCTTGGAGTAAGGGAGGGCCTCAGCCAGGATCACCATGACGGCGAACACGCCGAGGGCACCGCCGGTGACCAGCTGCAGGTGGGTGGGGCTCCACAGCGTGACGTCCAGGCCGTAGGCCTTGTGCCACAGGGCGTCCAGCGGGAAGGCGGCCACCGCGAGGGTGCCCATGACGCCGAAGAGGAGGCCGCCCCAGGGAACCCGCAGCGCCCCGAAGCGCAGCTTGACCGGGGCTTCCTGCAGCGAGGCGAAGGTGATCGAGACGGCGGAGGCGAACATCAGGCCGCCCAGGCCGGCGAGGATGGTCACGTGTGCCGGGGTGAACAGGGTGCCCACGTCACGGCCGAAGTCAACGTGCCAGGCGACGTCCCAGTACAGGCCCATCGCAGCGGAGAGAAGGGCCATCAGCCCGGTGAGGGCGCCGGCCATTGCCCAACCTTGGAAGCCAGTCAGGCGCTCGAGACTGTCGGCGATGGAGCCGAAGAAGTACTTGAAGGGGTTCTTCTCCTCGCTGCGCCCGTAGAAGGCCAGCAGGCCGACGCACGCCAGGTAGAAGGCGATGGGGATCAGAACCACCAGCCAATAGGAGCTTGGCCAGTACTCTTGCCTCGGGACCTGCTGTGAAATCGGGTTGTTCACCGCTTGTGCCACCAATCGGATCATGGGCTCCTCCTCTCGCTCCCAGTCCCCTCCCGCGGGGACGTCGGCATATTAGCATGTATCACCGTTCGATGTCACATACATCCTTCGAAAGGACTAGCCCGGGGATCCGAACACCGCAACCCACCCAATCGTGCGGACCATACGCGTGCTTTGCGAGGCGCCGGACGGGGGCGAATGGCTGTGCCCGGGTTCCTCTGCCATTGTGGACCCGATCGGTGAGCGGTGGAGGACGGACGTGGACGAGGTAGAGCAGGAGACAGGGGGCGCCCGGCTGCGGGTCATCCACGCGGCGGACCGGGTGCCGGACGCC
This sequence comes from Actinomycetota bacterium, assembly GCA_035765775.1. NCBI lineage: Bacteria > Bacillati > Actinomycetota > Actinomycetota bacterium. The sequence goes on from DASTWV010000009.1 coordinate 111,081, forward strand.
GCCAGCGGCGCCATGCGCCGGGAGGCGGCGATCTCCCACAGCCTGGTGGGGGCCGGCCGCCTCTGGATGGGCTACGTGGAGCTGGCCCCCGGGGCGGTGTCGGCCGTCCACCACCACGGCGAGTCCGAGAGCGCCATCTACGTGATCTCGGGGTCGGCCCGGTTCTGGTCGGGCGACGCCCTGGAGGGTGCCTACGACGCCCGGGCGGGCGACTTCGTCTGGGTGCCGCCCCACCACGTCCACGTCGAGGCCAACCGGAGCACCATCGACCCGGTGTGCATGGTGGTCGCCCGCTCCACCCAGGAGGCCATCGTGGTGAACCTGGCTACCCCGGACGGCTGGCTGCCGGAGTTCGGGACGCTCTTTTAGGACTTGGCGAAGCCAATCGCCTGGTAGTCCGGGTTGGCGAAGCCAAAGGCCCCGAAGTTGGCCAGGCTGGATTTCTGCACCACGATCTGGGGCTGCTCGTACAGCGGCAGGGAGTGCACCTCGCCCCAGATCATGATGTCGATCCGGTTGCCCAGCGTGATGGCCCGGGTGGGGTCCAGCTCGGCGAGAGCCTGGGCGATGAGCTGGTCCAGGGCGGGCGAGCCGACCCGGGCGTAGTTCTGCCCGATGGCCTCGGCCCCGTTGCTGCCCCGGAGCGGGTTCTGGTAGACGGACTGGCTGGACACGATGGGACTGGTCGATCCCTGCTGCGAGTACAGCGTCAGGTCGAAGTCCCCCGCCGCGACATAGGACGGGAAAAACGTCTGGGCCGGGACGCCCTGTACCTGCACCTTGATGCCCACGCCCTCGAGATCCTTCTTGATAAGACCCGCCTCCTGCGCGGCGGCGGCGTTGTCCGACGGGATCACCATCCGCAGTTGCATGGCCTGGCCGTTCTTGGTGCGCACGCCCTTGACCAGTTTGAAGCCGGCCTGGTCCAGCAGGGTCCCGGCTCTCCTGGCGTCGGACGTCCCGAACATGCCGGCGTTGTCCTGGTAGCCCCGCTCATCGGCCATGAAGATGTGGTTGTTCAGGGTGGCGTCGGGCACCCCGAGCGGGCCGAGGATCGCCTTGGCCAGGGCCTGCCGGTCGATCGCCAGCCCCACCGCCTGGCGGACCTTGATGTCCTGCAGGTTGGGGCTCTCAGCGTTGAGGGTGAGCACCCGGAACTGCGGGCCGCCCGCCGTCCGGATGGTGGTGCCCTTGATGTCCCGGGCAGAGGTGAGCGGGCCCTTGAGCGCCGGGAGCTGGACGAAGTCGATCGTCCCCCTACGCAGGGCGGCCAGCTCCTTGGATGCATCGGTGCCCACCGAGTGGTAGACGATCGAGTTCAGCACCGGCTTGGTGCCCCACCAGGCCGGGTTGCGCACGACGGTGGCGGTCTGGACGCTGTGGTCGATGCCCTGCATCACGAAGGGGCCGGCCGAGGTCACCGTCCCGGTCACCCAGCCGGCGTTGAACGTGGCCGATGTGGCGTTCAGGGCCGCCGGGTACAGGGGCGTGAACAACCCCTGCCAGGCGCTGAACGGGCTGGTGAAGCTCACCAGGACCTCCCCGGCACCCGTGCCCTGGGTGACCGAGGAGATGTCCTCGTAGCCCGCCGTCGAGGCAGCATTGAAGGTGGGGTCCTTGCCGTTCAGGGCTTTCCACTGGGCGATGAAGTCGGCGGCGGTGATGGGCGTGCCGTCCGACCACTTCGCCTGGGGGTTGATCTCGTAGGTGACGACCTGCGGGGAGGACGAGGTGACGGAAGCCTTGGTGAGGTAGTCGGTGTCCAGCACCGGCTGGCCGAGGGCGTTGTAGTTGAACAGCGTCGGCATCACCGCATAGATGAGTGAGGCCTCGTCGCCCAGCGAGCCCACGTTGCTGTTGAAGTTGTAGTTGTCGGGCAGCTGCGACAGCGGCCAGTTCAGGGTGCCGCCGCTGGCGAGCTGGCCCGCGGGCATCGGGTTGATGTCGTTCGCCCCGACCTTGAACTGCGAGGTTTTCTGGCAGGCGGTGGCCACGAGCAGGAGGGCCGGCAGGCACGCCACCCAGACGCGCCGGGATCGGGAAAAGATCACGGACGGGGATCCTACCGGTGTACGCCGGTCAGCAAGCCGGTCAGTCCGACACCGGGGCCCGGCGCGGGGAAAGCCGGGGCGCCACGAAGCCGCTGGCCAGCCCGGCGACGACCCCCAGCCCGCCCAACACCATCAGCTTCGGCTTGTGCTTGCGGGCGCCGGTCACCATCAGGGTGTCGCCCGCCGCCCGGATGGCGTGGCCCCCCTGGGGCATCGCCAGGATGGCCTTCCCGGCGGCCGTCGAACGCAGGCGGGAGAGGTCGCGCTGGAGGACCAGCAGCGACGCCGCCATCGGGACCAGATAGTGCACGGCGAGGCCGGTGATCGTGCGGCCCCGCCAGAGCAGCCAGAGCGAGAGGGCGCCCGCCCCGGCGTCCACCACCAGCTTGGCGGGGTGGGCCTGGTGCAGCGCCAGGGCGTCGGGGTCCTCGAGGCCTTTCATACGCCGATAAGCCTATGACGGCGGGCTGCGGAGCGCCGCCGGCTGCGCGAGGCTTGTGGCTTGATGTCCCGGTCGGGGGAGGTCGGGGCTCTAGGGGGAGGGGGGTAGCTCATGGCTCTTTCGGCGTCGCCGTACGGGAAGGGTCCGGTAAAGACGATCGACGAAGTGCTGGATCGGCAGCACGAGATCGAGGACTTTATCAAGAATCAGAACAAGCCGGACGGGATCGGTACCTTCAATTCGCTCTACATAACCATCACCGAGCAGGTGAGGGACGGCTGCGAGGCCAGCACGTACAAGGACAACGACTTCATGCGTGCCCTCGACGTGGCCTTCGCCAACCGGTACTTCGCCGCCCTGCGGCGCAACGAACACGACCCTGGCTCCGCTCCCGCTCCCTGGAAGGTGTTCCTCGAGCACCGCGCCACCGAAGGTATCCAGGCGCTCCAGTTCGCCGCCGCCGGGGTCAACGCCCACATCAATTTCGATCTCGCGCCGGCGGTATTCGCAACCTGGCGGGAGGTTGGGCCGGGAACGGGCCCCGAAGAGCACCTCACCTACCAGGCAATCGATGCGGTTTTCGCCGCCGAGATGGAATCGCTGCGCCAGAAGTTCGAAGAGAAGTGGGAACGTGAGGTTGACGGGGGGCCGATCGCGAAGTTTCTCGACCTGCTGGGCGACGTCATGGTGGACGGGGCCCGTGACCTCGCTTGGCACCACGCCATGACCCTGTGGAAGTGGCGCCGGGTCCCCCTTCACTACCACCTGACCATGGATTGGCTCTCCGTGACTGCCTTCGCCGCGGGCGAACTACTCCTGCTGCCCCTTCCCTCACTGCCTAACTGACCTTCACGAAACCCCCCTTGTTGTCGATAGACGAGGGTGGGCACATACAATGACCTCCGGCTCCGGCGAGCGGAGGGACTCGGCGCGAGCGGTGTTCACGCGGATCCACAGTGGACGCACAAGTGACCATCAAGCCCGGTCCACGCTGCTCCGGCACGCTGCCCGAAGACCAACCTGGAGGTTCGTGTGCGCAGTGAGGTTGCCCGGCTTCTCCAGGAGGCCGCCCAGGACCGGGGTGATCGCCCGGCGGTCATCGAAGGGCGCACGGGCGCCACACTGAGCTGGTCCGCTCTCGGGCAGGCGGCGGAGGCCTGGGCACACCGCCTCGAGGCAGCCGCCCTGCCGCCCGGCACCGCGGTCGGGCTCCTGGCCGAACACCCACTCGCCTTCATCCCCGCCTACCTCGGCCTGCTGGCCGCCGGTGCCGTGGTGCTGCCTCTGGACCCCTCCGCCCCCTCGGCGGGGGGCCAGTCCGAGGCCGCCTCTGCCCTCGCCGAGTTCCAGGTGGCTGTGCTGGTGACCGACACCGAGACCGGCCACGGCGCCGCCTCGGTGGCCGGCATCCCGGCATGGCAGTCCGCCTGGGGCGCCGCTGCGGCCGCCTTGGGGGACGCCTCCGCCGGGCCCTTGCCCCCGCGCAGCGCCCGCCCGGCCGTCTGGGTGGAGCCGGCGTCGGTGGTGCTGCGCACATCGGGGACCACCGGGCGCCCCAAGGGGGTGCCGCTGCACGAGGCCCAGCTGCTCCATGGCGCCCGGGCGGTGGCCGGCCACCACGGCTTCCAGCCCGGCGAGCGGGTCTACAGCTCCCTGCCGCTCTTCCACATCAACGCCCAGGTGACCGGCCTGATGGCAGCGGTGGTGTCCGGCACCACGCTGGTGGTGGACGGCCGCTTCCACCGCCAGGAGTTCTGGGATGTCCTCGACTCCTGGGAGGTCGGTGTGCTCAACGCCGTCCCGGCCATCCTCGCCCTGCTGGCCGACGGCTCCCCGCCGCCCGAGGCGGTCACCCGCCGGATCCGGTTCGCCCGCTCCGCCTCTGCCCCGCTGCCCCTGGCCACGCTCACCGCCTTCGAGGCCCTGACCGGCATCGGCGTCCTGGAGACCTACGGCATGACCGAGGCCGCCGGCCAGATCTGCGCCAACCCGCTGTGCGCCGCCGAACGCCGCCCGGGCACGGTCGGCCGGGGGGTGGGAATCGAGGTTCGGGTGGCCGACGACGTCGGGGCCGGCGCCGCCCCAGAGGTCCCCGGTGGGGTGCAGATCCGCGGCCCCAGCGTGACGCCCGCCTATGCCATCCCGGATCCCGCCGGGGGTATGGCCAGCCGGCGGCCGGCGGTCGACCGGGAGGGCTGGCTCACCACCGGGGACGTCGGTTCCCTGGATGCCGGCGGTTTCCTCACCCTGCTCGGCCGCACCGACGGCGTCATCAACCGGGGCGGCGAGAAGCTCTACCCCCGGGAGGTGGAGGAGGTGCTCCGCCGCCACGCCGGTGTGGCGGAGGTCGCCGTCGTGGGCGAGCCGGATCCCGTCCTGGGTGAACGGCCGGTGGCCTTCGTCGTCCCCCGGGTGCCCGGGGGCAGCGACCAGCGCCTGCACGACGAGCTGGTGGCCCTGTGCGCCGGGGCGCTCGGGCGCCACAAGCGCCCCGCCCGCATCCAGGTCACCGAGCGGCTCCCCGCCACCCCCACCGGCAAGGTGCGCCGGGACCAGCTCAAAGCCATGGTGGTGGCGGCGGCGGCCGGCGAAGGGACGCTGCCGTGAGCAGCACCATCACCACCCAGCCGGTCAACGAGCCCGACCCGAGGTCCCGGCCCACCCCGACCGCCCCTGCCAGCCGCACCAGGTCCGGCAGCGCTGCCCCCCGCCACCTCGATGCCGTCGACTTTGTCCGCATGTACATGGTGGCTGGGGTCATCGCCATCCATCTCGTGGGCTACACCACCAATCCCACCGACATCCTCGCCGGCGGGGTGGGCGCCATCCTGCACCTCAACCGGGAGGTGTTCTTCGTCCTCACCGCCTTCGTCCTCACCTATGGCTACGGCTCGCGGACGGGCTGGTCGGTGTGGAAGTTCTGGAAGAAGCGCTACCTGCTCATCGGGGTGCCCTACCTGGTGTGGACCGGGATCTACTTCCTCGCCGACGGCAGCGAGCACAAGCCGTGGGTCCAGGTGCTCCACCGCCTGACCACCGACCTCGCCCAGGGGCTCGCCCGGTACCACCTCTACTTCCTGCTGGTCACCATGCAGATCTACCTGCTCTTCCCGGCCATGCTGTGGCTGCTGCGCAAGACGAAGGGCCATCACGGCGTCCTTGTGGCGGTCGCCCTGGCCTACCAGTTGGCGTACACGGTCCTGTTCCACTACCGCATGCACCACCCGGCGGTCATCAACGTGCTTTTTGCCCATGCCGATCCCCTGATCACCAGCTACCCGCTCTACATGATCGGGGGCGGGGTGGCGGCCTTGCATCTCGACGAGCTGCGCACCTTTGTGCGCACCCGGCCCCGGGCTGTGGGGGCCCTGGTGTCTGCCGGGTTCGGCGTGGCGGTCATCGCCTTCCTCGTGGACGTGTACTGGGTGGGGCAGAACGCCGCCCAGGCAGGCGAGGTCTTCCAGCCCAGTGTCATCTTCAGCTCGGCCGCCGCCGTCCTCGGGCTCTACACCCTCGGGCTGCGATGGGCGGACAAGGGAGAGGAGCGCCGCTGGCGCCGGTCGGCGGCCATCGCTGCGGACACGTCGTTCGCGGTCTACCTCGTCCACCCCTTGCTCATCCAGTGGCTGATCGCCCTGGCAGCCCCGGTGGTGACCCTGGGGGTCGACAACAAGATCCCCAGCGCCGCGGTCCTGCCGGTCGACCTGTTCGTGGTGGTCCCGCTGCTGTTTATCCTCAGTGCCAGCGCCATGCGGCTGGTCCGCTACACGCCCCTCAGCCTGCCGGTCACCGGGCGGCCCCGGCGGGAACGGGCGTCGGCTGCGGTGGCCAAGGCACCGGCGGGTGCGGCCGCATGAATCGCCGCCGCCAGCACCCGTGTGTTAGGAAAGACGATTCACGGAGGTGCCGATGATCCCCACAAGCCTGCGTCTGCCCGACCGTCCCGGCAAGCCCCGCCGCATCGGTCTCACCATGGTGATCGACAATGGGGCGCCGGTCGGGATGCTGCGCGACTACCTGGACAGCGCCGGCGAGCTGATCGACTTCGTCAAACTGGGGTGGGGCACGTCGCTGGTCAGCCGGAAGCTGCCCGAGAAACTCGCGGCGCTGGCCGCGGCGGGCATCCCGTGGTTTTTCGGCGGGACGCTCTTCGAAAAGTTCCTCTCCCAGGGCGGCTTCGACGACTTCCGGGCCTTCTGCATCGAGCAGGGCGCCCGCTACGTCGAGGTGTCCAACGGCACCCTCGACCTGCCCAACGGCGAGAAGGCCCGCTACGTGGACAAGCTGGCTGCCGACTTCGTGGTGATCTCCGAGGTGGGCTTCAAGGACGCCGCCCGCTCCGAGGCGATGGAGCTGGAGGACTGGGTCCGGGAGATCAACCGGGACATCGACGCCGGTGCCACCCTCGTGGTCACCGAGGCCCGGGAGAGCGGGCGCAGCGGCATCTGCCGTTCGGACGGCATGCTGCGCCGCGAGCTGATCGAGGGGATCCTGGACTCCGGGATCGAGCCGCAGTCGCTCCTCTTCGAGGCGCCTACCAAGGACCTGCAGACCTGGTTCATCAGCCGCCTGGGGCCGAACGTCAACCTGGGCAACATCGCCCTGGGCGACATCATCGCCCTGGAGACCCTCCGCCTGGGGCTCCGCTCCGACACTCTGCTGGCCTGGGACTGACATGCGGACCAGCGACGACTGCTTCCACCTGGCCATCCCGGCCAAGGACTTGGACGAGGCCCACGATTTCTACGTCAAGGGCCTGGGCTGCAAGCTAGCCCGGCGCTACGGTGACCGCATCACCCTCGACTTCTTCGGGGACCAGGTGGTCTGCCACCTGTCGGACCGCATCGAGGAGGACCCGCAGATGTACCCCCGCCACTTCGGGGTGACGTTCCGTCACAAGGACGGTTTCGACGCCCTGGTACGCCTGGCGACCGTCCGGGGGCTGCCCTTCTTCGCCGAGCCGGCCCGGCGCTTCGAAGGGATGGTCGAGGAACACTGGACGGTCGTGCTCCGGGACCCCTCCAATAACCTGATCGAGTTCAAGCACTACGTCGACCCAAGAATGATGTACTAAGCATGAATGTACTGAGGGTGATGTACGGATGAAGCCCATCCCTCGGGAAGGATCCCGGGTGCCGTCCCCGGGCCCGCCGCTCCGGCTCACCCCGCAGGCGTACGCCGTCCGCCCCCGGAGGCGCTATGCCCGCTGGTACCTGTACGCCCCGGTGGCCCTCGGCCTCATCCTGGCCCTCGCCGTAGTGGAGATGGTGCTCTCCTCGGCGGGGGGGCCTGACGCCTCTTTCGCCGAGAAAGCCCAGACCGCCACCCGGACCCACGCCTCCACGTCGCACGGCACGTCGGCGCACCCGTCCTCAGGGCGCCCCGCCCACGGGCGGTCGGTCTCGCTCCCCAAGCAGCCCTCGCCCCAGCCGCCGGCGCCGCCCCCAGCTCCCCCGGCACCCTCCCCGTCGCCGAGCCCCACCGTGGCCCCGTTGGCCTCGGTGACCAACACGGTCTCCGTGGGCAGCACCCAGCGCAACTACGTCGAGTTCTTCTCGCAGGCCTTGAACGCCAAGGTGCCGGCGCTGGTGGTGCTCATGGGCGGCAACGCCAGCGTGGCCCAGGAGGAGAGCCGGGACGGCCTGTTCCCCTACGTGTACGCCCAGCAGGCGGTGCTGGTCTACCCGCTGGACTACCGGGAGTCGTGGAACGCGGGCGCATGCTGCGGGGCGGCGGAGGCGCAGGGGGTCGATGACCTGGGCTTCATCCAGCAGGTCGTCCACTCGCTGCAGGGGCAGCCCAACATCGGGCCCATCTACCTCATCGGCTACAGCAACGGCGGCAAGATGGCCTACGACGTGGCCTGCAAGGACCCCGGCCTCGTCAGCAGCTTCGCCGTGATCGCCGCCGTCCCCGTCGTCGGCTGCCCCAACGGCGCCCCGATCTCCCTGCTGGACATCGACGGCACCAGGGACCCGCTCACCGCCTTCGACGAGTCCAGCCCCCAGCACAGTGCGAACGGGTTCCGGGAGGCCTCGACCACCGCCGAGGTCCACGCCTGGGCTAAACGCAACGGGTGCACCGGCCAGCCCGGGTCCACCACCATCGGCACGGTGGTCCTCACCACCTGGGCCACCTGCGCCAACGGCACCGCCGTGGAGCTGGCCGGGTACCAGGGCGGGATGCACGAGTGGCCCGGGCCCGTGGGGGCGTCGCCCTCGGCGGCATCACTGATGTGGAATTTCTTCACCCAGCCGCACGCCGGCCCGTCCGCCGCCCCGGGGAGCCCGGGCCTGGCGTAGCCGTCGCCTGCCGCCGGGCTGGCCAGGGGGCCGGACGCGCCTGGGCGGACCTGGGCGGACCTGGGCGCCGGACATTTCTGCACATCTGAACAGGATAATCCTGCTCAGAGCGACACAAAGAGACGTCTAATTCTAATGGATGGGCAGGTCCACCCCGCCGGGCACCAGGCCCGCCACGACCTGCGCCGTCAGTTCGTCCAGGCACCCGATGGTCACCGCCGCGCCCGCGAGCGCGTCGGGGGCCGGTGGGTACTCCGGGCGGGGCACGGCGACCACCCGGCAGCCGGCGGCGGCGGCCGAGCGCAACCCGTTGGTCGAATCCTCGATGGCCACCGCCCCGGCCGGGTCCACACCCAGGCGCTCGGCGGCCAGCAGGTAGACGTCAGGCGCCGGTTTCCCCCGGGCGACCTCGTCGCTGGAGGTCACGGCGCGGAACTCGCTCGCCAGGCCGGAGAGCTCCAGCACGCGCACGATCACCGGCAGGGGCGACGAGCTGGCCACCGCCAGCAGCCCGAACGCCGCCCGCATGCGGCGCACCGCGTCCCCGGCTCCGGCCAGCAGGGGGAGGTGGCCGGCGAAGGCCTCGATGATGCGGGCGCTGACGTCCCGGGCGATGGCCTCGGGGGCATCGGGCACGCCCCGCTCAGCGTGGAGGAACGCTGACCACTCCCGCGTGCTCATGCCCATCATCGCCTCCTGGGTGCCGGGCGGCCAGCGCCCGCCCCGCTCCCGGGCATAGGTCTCCCGGACGCGCTCCCAGACCGGTTCAGAGTCGATGAGCACGCCGTCCATGTCGAAAATGACAGCAAGGGGGAGGGCCGCATGGCCATTGGGGCGCACGGCCCGGCAGGCTAGCGGGCCCGCCGCCGGCCCGGGCCTGCCCACCCCCGGAAAATCCGCGGAATGGACGGATTCTGGTGTAAAAGTCTTCGCCAGGAAGCGGCTGGCACGGGAGGTGGAGAGATGGCTGAGATCACGATCTATGGCGCCGCCTGGTGCCCCGAGTGCCGCCGCACCAAGCGACTGCTGGGCGAGGTGCGGGTGGATTTCGACTGGGTTGACCTGGACGTCGACCCGTCGGCCGAGGGCTACGTCCGGCGCCATGACTCGGGCAAGCTCACCCTCCCGCTGGTGGTGCTGGAGGGGGGCAAGGCCCTCGTGGCGCCCTCGGGGGCCGAGTTGCTGGAGGCTCTGGGGGTCGAACAGCCCCGCGACCGGCGGTTCTTCGACGTCATCGTCATCGGGGCCGGCCCCGCCGGGTTGACCGCCGCGCTGGGGGCGGTTCGGGAGGGCATGCACTGCCTGGTGATCGAGCAGGGCGAGCCGGGCGGGCAGGCCTCCGCCACCCCGCGTGTCCACGGGATCCCGGGCTTCGCCGAGGGTGCCTCCGGGGCCGAGGTCAAGGAGGGCCTGCTGGGCCAGGCCCGGCGCTACGGGATCCGGATCCTCGCCGGCCAGGGGCTGAAGGAACTCTCGCGCATCGACGGCTACCTCCTGGCGGTCACCGGTGACGGCGAGGAGTTCGTGTCCCGCTCGGCGGTCATCGCCACCGGGGTCAGCTACGCCGAGCTGGGCTTCCCGGGCGAGGACCAGCTGCGGGGGGCCGGGCTCCACTCGTGCGCCAGCTGCGAGGGCCCCTTCTACCGCAAGGCGGAGGAGCTGCTGGTGGTGGGCGGCGGCGACCTCGCCGGTGAGGAGGCCCTCTTCCTGACCCAGTTCGCCGGCAAGGTGCGGGTGCTGGCCGAGTCCGCCGAGTTCAAGACCTCCCCCGTGATGCTGGAGCGGCTGCGCCGCAACCCGAAGATCGAGCTGTACCCCTCGACCGAGGTCGCCGAGCTCAGTATCGGCTCCGATGGCAAGCTCACCGCCGCCGTGGTCCGGGACCGCACCACGGGCTACACGTTCTCGTTTAACCCCACGGCGGTGTTCGCCTACCCGGCGATGACCCCCAACACCGACGCCCTGGTGGGGGCGGTGGACCTGGACCCGGTGGGATTCGTCATGACCGACGGCATGCTGGAGACCTCGATGCCGGGTGTGTTCGCCGCCGGCGACGTCCGGGCGGGCAGCACCAAGCAGCTCGGCTCAGCCATCGGCGAGGGCATGACCGCCGTGGTCATGGTGCGCTACTTCCTCGAGCAGCTGGGCGACCTCGCCCCGCGCGCCCCGGCCTGACCGCGCGCGGACGACGAGGTCGGGGCGGCAGGGGGCCGGTGGCCCGCCCCGCGGGCCCGGCCGCAAGCCCGGGAAGGCTACGAGTTGAAGAGAAAGATCAGGAAGAACACCATTACGATCAGCAGGAACAACGCGGGCAGTACAAGGGTCACGTGTAGCCTCCTCCCGTTCGGTTCAACCGCTCTTCCCCGGTCGTGCCCGGGATTCTCGCGCTTAGCGCCGCCCTCAGGTCGGACGTCGCTCGGACCAAGGGGTTCGGCAGCGCCGCGTAGCCCGAAATGACCACGCGCAATTCCCCCCGGACGGACCATGGTCTGCGTCCGCCATGTGGCCGACATTGGTGTACGGGGATGCGTATCCCCAAAGAGATTCCTTGCAGATTCCTTGGAGATCAGGGAGGCCGCCATGGACGAAGGGGATGTGCAGGTCCGGGCAGAGGAGTGGGAGAACCCCGCCGACGGCGTGGGGGCATTCGGCGTTGTGTGCGCCGTCACCGCGCTGATGCTGGTCCTGGCGATGCTCCACCTGCTGGCGTAGGGCCTCCTGAGCGGTTCCGCACGCCCGCCGGCTGGCTTGATCATGATGGGGATCATGATGGTGCTATGGCACGCGTGACGCCGGGCGACCCGGTCTACTCCCCGCCCCCTCCGCCGGTGTGGCCCCCTGCGGGCGCTCCTGCGGGGCCGCCGCCGGGCTGGTACCCGGACCCGTCCGGCGTGCACCAGCTCCGTTACTGGACCGGGTACGGCTGGACGCCGGGAGTGTCCGACAACGGCTGGGTCACCGAGGACTGGCGGCAGCCCGGTCCCGCCGCCGCCGGGCAGAACACCCCGCCTGCGCTCCCGGGCCCCGACACCCGCATCCACCTGCCCAAGAAGGTCTTTGGCTTCGCCCTCATCGGGATCGTGCTCGCCCTGGCGCTGGCCGTGATCGGGGCCACGATCGCATCCGTCATCGCCCCGCACAACACCCTCCTGGCCCTGCTGCTCAGCCAGGCCGGCCTGTGGGCGGGCCTGCTGTGGCCGGTCCGGCTGGCGAGTGCCCGGTACGGCTCGGGCAACATCTGGAAGGACTTCGGCGTGCGCGCCGAGACGATGGACGTCGGCCGCGGCCTCGGCTTCTCCATCGTCGGGCGGGTGGCCGGGGTCCTGGTGCTGCTCCCGGTCGTCGCCCTGAACAAGAGATTCTCCGGGACCGAGCTGCAGCCCCTGAAGGACGCCCGGCACCACCCGGCGGTGCTCGTCGCCCTGGTCCTGATCTCCCTGGTGGGCGCACCGTTCGTCGAGGAGCTGTTCTTCCGGGGCCTGCTCCAGCGGGCATCGCTGCCCCTGGTGGGCGCCACCGGCGCGATCGTGCTCCAGGCGCTGGTGTTCGCCTCGCTGCACATGCGGCCCTCCTACGGGCTGGGCAACGTGGCGGTGTTCCTGGGCATCGCCGTCTTCGGGCTGGTGCAGGGGTGGATGGCCGACCACTACCGGCGCCTCGGGCCTGGCATGTGGTCCCACGGGTTCTTCAACCTGGCGGCGGTCCTGGCCACCACGGTCCGGTAAGCCCCCACCCAGCCTGGAACTCGGTCGGGACTAGTTTTTCACCAGCTTGAAGGCGTGGTTCCAGCCGCCCGTGCGCATGCCGTAGACGACCCACAGGATGCACAGCGGCTCCAGGAGCCGGGCGCCCTCGATGCCCCCGATGTCGGTGATGTGGTCCCGCCAGCCGAAGGCCTCCAGGATGCCGGTGACCTCAGCCTTGGCGGGGTCGTCGTTGCCGCAGATGAACATGTCCGGCGCCCCTTCGGCGAAGCTGGGGTCGACCATGTAGGGCGCTCCGATGATGTTCAGCGCCTTGACCACCCGGGCGCCCGGCAGCCAGCGCTGCACCTGCTCGCCGCCCGAGTCGGTATGCCCGAGGGCCAGGCCCGGCGGTGCCCCGTGGGAGAAGTCCAGCGGGTTGGTGACGTCGATGAGCACCTTGCCGGCCAGCCGCTCGGCTCCCGCCAACTGGAGCGCCTGCTCGGTCCCGGTCCAGGAGGTGGCCAGCACCGCCAGCTCGGCGAAGGCGGCGGTGTCGGCGAACGTCCCCACCGAGGCGCCCGCTCCGGCCGACTCCCTCCACGCAGTGACCTTCTCGCCCGCGGGGTCGCGGGTGCCCATCATGACCTGGTGACCCCGGGCGGCGAATCCGGTCCCGAGCGTTTGCCCCACCACTCCCGACCCCAGCACGCCGATCTGCATCGTGAGGCTCCCTTCTCGATCTCAGCGACATATGCGTGACTCCGGGGGCCTACCCGAACTAAGGTGCACCCCCACGGAGCAGGGTCAAGCATTCCACCAAATTTGGACAACACTGGAGGGGCGGATGGATGACGAGCGGGCAGCGGCCTTGCTCAAGGCGGAGCGGGAGCGGGTGACGGAGTTGCTGGAGCAGCGGACGGCCATCCGGGAGGCGGAGAAGCAGGCGGCGGGAGAGACCGGGGATTGGATCGACCGGGCGGTCCCGTTGACATCCGAGGAGATCAACGACGCACTCGCCAACTCGCTCCGGGCACGGCTGGACGCTGTGGGCCGCGCCGAGAAGCGCCTGGCCGGCGGCACCTATGGGCGGTCGGTACGCAGCGGCCAGCCGATCCCCGATGAGCGTCTGGAGGCGGACCCGACCGCCGAGCTGACGGTGGAGGAGGCCCGCCGGCGGTGAGCCTCGCGGTCCGGCCCGCGGTCCCGCCCGACTGCCCGCGCCTGGTGGGCCTGGTGCGGGAGCTGGCCACCTACGAGCAGGCCGCCGACCGGGTCCTGCTGACCGAGGAGTCCCTGGCGGCAACGCTGTTCGCCCCGGACCCCAAGGTGTTCGTCCATGTGGCCGAGCTGGACGGCGACGTCGTGGGCATGGCCCTGTGGTTCCTCACCTTCTCCACCTGGCGCGCCTGCCACGGCATCTGGCTCGAGGACCTGATCGTCACCACGCCCGCTCGGGGCAGGGGCGCCGGCCGGGCACTGCTCGCCCACCTGGCGGGTGTCGCCGAAGCGGCGGGCTACGCCCGGGTGGAGTGGTCGGTGCTGGACTGGAACGACCCGGCGATCGGCTTCTACCGCCACCTGGGGGCCGAGCCGATGGACGAGTGGACCAACTACCGGCTGTCGGGGGCGGCGCTGGCGGCGCTGGCCGCCGAGGCCGGACCCCTTCAGGAGCCCGTTGCGGGGTAGGAGAGCTCGGCGTACCAGTCGCCCCGGCCCTGCGGGGTGAGGTCCAGCAGGTGCCAGGTGGGGGTGAGCTGGTCGATGCCCCGTTCCCAGAGGTCTTCGGAACGCTGCGGCTTGCCGGTGTAGGTGTGGCGCACCGCCCCGTCGGCGTCCTGGACGAACACCGACACCGTCGAGCCCTGGTTGCCCTCGGCGTCCTCGCTGCCCAGGTCGAACTTGAAGGCGCTGTCGGCGGCACTCAGGAGGCGGAGGTGGTCCCAGCCCCGGTCCCGGGCGTGGGCACGCAGGGCCGGCAGGTCGGCGGCGGCCACCACCACGAGGTCGGCGTTCTGGGCGATGTGGTGCGCCACGCCGTTGAAACCGTCGATCCACATGGTGCACATCGGGCACGGGGTGGCCTGGGCCTTCCCGTACATGAGGTGGTACACGATGAGTGGCCGTCCGGGGGCGGTGAACAGCTCGCTCAGGCGCACCCGGCGCACCGGCGCATCGCTGGCCGCCAGGTCGGCCGGGCCCTCCAGGAAGGTGTAGTCCTCCACCACCGGGCCGCGGGGCAGTGCCCGGCGCTGGGCGGCGACCCGTTCCCGGGCAGCGATCAGTTCGACCTCGGCCAGGCGGAGCTCCTCACGCCGGGCGAGGTACTCCTCGGTCTCTCCTGCCAGCCGGGTGTAGCGCACGGGAACCTCCTTTGGGTTGGTGACCCCAGGGTAGGAGGGTCGCGTCGAAAAGTCAACCGTTCGGTTCAGTATTGCATTTGGGTAGAAACTCTGGACATGGTCCAGGTGCGGCGGGTGTATGAGGAGCCGGGCCCCGGGGATGGTTCCCGGGTGCTGGTGGACCGTCTGTGGCCGCGGGGGCTGGCCAAGGAGGCGGCCCGGATCGACCAGTGGTGCAAGGCCGTGGCCCCCTCCAACGAGCTGCGCCGGTGGTACGGGCACGACCCGGAGCGTTTCACCGAGTTCGCCCGCCGGTACCGGGCGGAGCTGGAGGAGCCGGAGCGGGCGGAGGCGCTGGAGGACCTGCGGGCCCGGGCGGGGGCCGGGCCGCTGACGCTGCTGACCGCCACCAAGGACGCCGGCCACAGCCAGGCGGCGGTGCTGGCGGACCTGCTCGGGGGCGGGTAATGCGGCTCCGTGTCCGCCTGCGTGAGCCTGCATGCGACGATGGCTTTCTGATGACATTTGACGCCGGGAATCTCAAGCCGCACGACATCGACGCCCCCGAGCGGGCCAGGCCCGGCAGCCGGACCCCCGCCCGGGTCCACGTGGTGGACGAGGGCCGGGTGACCAGCCGGTCCGACTACCTCGCCACCGAGGAGCCCCTCGAGATCCGGGTCGCCGGCCCCACCGGCACCGGCAGCCAACGCCTCGCCATCACCATGCGTACGCCGGGGGCCGACTTCGAGTTGGCGGTGGGGTTCCTGCACGGCGAGGGCATCCTCGGCGGCCCCGGGGACCTGCAGAGCATCCGGTACTGCGTGGACGACGAGCTCGACGCCGAGCAGCGCTACAACGTGGTGACGGTGGACCTCGCCGGCGGTGTTCCGGCCGACTTGGCCGAACTTGAGCGCCACTTCACCATCAACAGCGCCTGCGGCGTCTGCGGGTCGGCGACCCTGGCGTCTCTCCACCAGCGGGGATGCGCCCCGGTCGCCCCCGGCCCCCAGGTGGCGCCGGACACGATCACCGCCCTCCCGGACCGGCTCCGGGCCGCCCAGGGGGTCTTCCGGACCACCGGTGGCCTGCACGCCGCCGGGCTGTTCGACGCATCCGGCACTCTGCTCGCCGTCCGGGAGGACGTCGGGCGGCACAACGCGCTCGACAAGCTGATCGGGTGGGCGCTCCTGGGCGGCCGGCTTCCCCTCGAGGGCCACATCGTCATGGTGAGTGGGCGGACCAGCTACGAGATCGTCCAGAAATGCGTTGCCGCGGGTGTCCCCGTCGTCTGCGCGGTCTCGGCGCCCAGCAGCCTGGCAGTCTCGCTTGCCCGGGAGTTCGGCATGACGCTGGTGGGGTTCCTGCGGGGCAGCCGCTTCAATGTCTACGCCGGCTGGGAGCGGATCGCCGCAGACCCCGAATGACGCTCTCCGGGTTGGTGCTGGCCGGCGGGCGGAGCCGGCGCATGGGCCGGGACAAGGCGTTGATCGGCTACGAGGGTGAGACGCTCGTGGAGCGGGCCGCCCGGCGCCTGGCCGAGGTGTGCGACGAGGTGATCATCGCCTCCGGCGACGGGCTCCGGCTACCGGTGCCGGGATGCCGGCAGGTGGCGGACGCCGTTGCCGGGGCCGGTCCCCTGTCCGGCCTGGTGGCAGGCTTGGAGGCGGCCGGGCATCCCCTGGTGGCGGTCGCCGGCGTGGACATGCCGCACCTCAGCCCGGCGCTGTTCCGGCTCCTGTTCGTGCGCCACGCCGGTGAGCCGGCGGTGGTGCCCGAAGTCGGTGGCCAGCTGGAACCTCTCCACGCCCTGTACGCCCGATCGGCGGCCCCGGCCCTCCGCTGCCGGCTGGAGGCGGGCGAACGCCCCCTGCGGGCGGCGGTCGAGGGCCTGGGGCCGCTGGTGGTCGGGCCGGAGGTATGGGGCGCGGTGGATCCGGAAGGCCGCTTCGCCGAGAACCTCAACCAGCCGGGCGACCTCGACATTGTCCCGAAGGCCTTCGGGGCCGAAGGCCGTTACCGGCGGTAGTGGTTCCGCGGGCTCCCGTCGTAGGAGCCGGTCGCCAGGCAGCACGCCTTGAAACCGGCGTCCGGAGCCGCACGGGCAGGGGTCGTGGCTGCCGAGCTTCTCGGTCAGTTCCCGGTCGCCGTGGACGACGCGGTCGCCGCGCTTGACGTGGCTCTCGCTAAGGAAAGCCCCGTCGTCGTTTGCCGTCCTCTCGAAAGGACGCCAGCTCGCCGTCGTCTGCCATGGCCCTGACCTCCGTGCGGTCACCCCAGAGTAGCCCTACCGGGCGATCGCTCGCGAGGGCCAGGGCAGCATTCAGTAGCATCGTGCAACTCATTCCCTCACCGGGGGCGCTGCCAGCTCGCTTCCGGGTAGAGGGCGCTGGTGGTCACGATGCCGTCCCGGGCGCCGGAGGTGGCATCGACCACCTCAATGGTGATCGGGCCCGAGCCGATGCTGACCAGGAGGCGGGTGCCGGAGGGGTCCCAGTCGTCCAGGGTGCCGTTGGCCCCCGGCACCACCTGGGCCTTGCTGCCGTCCGAATTCTCGATGGTGATCTGCGGTACGTCGGCCGTGCCCGAGTTGAAGGCGATCCGGTTGCTGGTTGGGGACCAGACGGCGTTCCTTCCCGGGCCGAGGGTGCGGAGCCCGGAACCGTTGACGTCGACGGTCTTGATGGAGCCGCCGTTGGTGGTGGTGAACGCGAGCTGGGTGCCGTCCGGGGACCAGGTGGGATCCACGCCGTCGGGGGCCACCATGTGGGCACCCGACCCGTCGGCGTTGGCGATGAACACGGCGTTCAACTGGGTCTCAGTGCGGAACATGGAGTAGGCGATCTTGGTCCCGTCGGGCGACCAGCGGGGGTTGTAGGCCGGGGCCGCCAGTTGCCGGGGCGCCCCGCCATCGACGGCGGCGATGTCGAGCTGGTTGGTGTGCGGCACCGGAGCGCCGGGGTTCACCGAGAAGGCAATCTGTTGGCCGTCGGGCGAGAGATCGGCCGGCGTGATGTAGGTGGTGTAGGGGGTGTTGACTGCGGTCCCGGTCGGGTTGGCCTCCACCACCTGCGCCCCAGAGCCGTCGGGGTTGGACACCACGACGCCCCGGCTGTCGCTCCATATGACCTTGCCGGTGGCCGGCCCCGGCGATGGCGCCTGCGGGGGCGAGGCAACCGGGACGGGCGCCGACGGCGACGGCCGGCGCGCCGGGGTGGGCGATACCCCAGCGAGACCCGGTGAGGGCGAGGATGACGGGGACGCCGAGGGCCGCAGCGTCGGTGTGGGCGTGGGCGTGCCGGACGACCCAGTGCTGACCGCCGTCGGCGAGGACGAACATCCCACCGCCACCAGGCCGGCCATCAGCAGTACCGCCACCTGCGCGCGCCGTGTGCCCACGAGACCTCGTTGTGCCCGACGCTCTAGACGGCGCCCGGCCCGGGCTGCGGCCGGATGTCCTCGAGGCGCACGACCTCGCCGCACTCCGAGCATGTGGGGGTTGCGGCCATGGCGTGCCCGCACGGGGCGTGCACCAGCAACAGGGGAGGGCCGTGCTCCCCGGCCCGCCAGCGGTCGCCCCAGGCGATGAGCGACGAGATGATCGGGAACAGCTCCCGGCCGGCCTCGGTGAGGTGGTACCCGAAGCGTTCCGGGTGCTCGTGGTAGCGCACCTTCTCGAAGATCCCCTGCTCCACCAGGCCCTGGAGGCGGGCGGTGAGCACGTTGCGGGCGATGCCCAGGCTGCGCTGGAACTCGTCGAAGCGGGTGGTGCCCAGGAAGGCGTCCCGCAGGATGAGGGGCGTCCACCACTCCCCGACCACGTCCAGGGTGCGGGCCACCGAGCAGGCCATGTCGGCGAAGCTGGTGCGGTGCATGCCATCAGGCTAGCACCTGGTTGCATCATGCAACTCAGCACCGGACGCACCACCGCCGTATCCTCCGACCATGCCCGACACCCCCGATCTCGCGCCAGCTCTCGGACCCGATCTCGAGGCTGCCCTCGACGCCCTTTATGCCGCGCCCCAGGACGGGTTCATCGCCGCCCGGGACGCCCTGGTGAAGGATCTGCGAGCCGGGGACGCCACCGCCAAGGCCGCCGCCGTCCAGGTGAAAGGTCTGCGCAAGCCCTCAGTGACCGCGTGGGCACTCAACCGCGTGGCCCGGTCGAACCGCGAGGACGTCGCCGCCCTCTTTGACGCCGACCAGGCTCTCGCCCGGGCGCAGCGGGAAGGCTCTGGACCCGAAGCCCTGGGGCAGGCCACCCGGAAGCGGCGCGAGGTGGTGAAGCGGCTGCTGGATGCCGCCCTGGCGGCGCTCAGGGAGGGGGGCCACCCAGACTCGCCGGGAGCCCGGGACCGCATCGCACAGACTCTGACCGCAGTCGCCACCGACGACGCCGGCCGGGAGGCCTTCCGCCGGGGCCGGCTGGCGTCCGATCTCGAGCCCGCCTCGCTCTGGGAGGCGTCACCCTCGGGGGGCCCTTCGGGCCGGCCGGCACACGAGGACGGGGAAGCCCGGCGCGCGCCCGAGAGCCCGCTGCGCCGCCAGGCCGCCGACCTGCAGGCCCGGGCCGATGTCCTCGCCCAGGCCGCCGCCGATGCAGAGAAGGGGGCGGCCGCCGCCGAGCTCCAGTCCCAGGAGGCCGCTGCCGAGGCGGCCCGGCTCCGCCAGGTGGCCGACCGGGCGATGGATGTGGCCGTCGCTGCCCGCGCCCGGGCCGAGGAAGCTGCCGTTCGGGCCCGGGAAGCCGCCGAGGCCGCGTCCGGTGAAACCTGACCGGCCAGATCGCTACCCGCCGGGACCTTCCCGCCTGCCCCACTCGTCGCTCAGGATCGCCCAGCGCTCGTGGTCCCGCCAGTGGCCCGCGATCTTCAGGTAACGGGGCGAGAAGCCTTCCAACCGGAATCCCAGGCGCTGCGCCAGGGCCTTGGAAGCGAAGTTCTCCGGCTGCACATTGGCTTCCACCCGGTGCAGGCTCAGAGGCCCGAACGCCTGGCTGAGCACCAGGCCCAGCCCCTCGGTCATGTAGCCCTGGCGGGCGAAGGGCGCAAAGACGAAGTAGCCCAGGGAGGCGCTCTGGAACAGCCCCCGGACGATCTGGCTGAGGTTCGCCACGCCCGCCACGGCGCCGTCTTCGCGGCGGCAGATGAGGAAGGCTTCGAAGTCGGGCATGAGGGCCCGCGCCGCGTAGGCAGCGAACGCCTCGGCGGAGGCCGGCGGCGTGACCCACGGATGGTGCAGCGGGCGGCTGGCCTGCACGCCGGCCAAAAACTCGTCGGCGTCATCGAGCACCGGTCCTCGCACGAACACCCGGCCGTCAGCCAAATGCCACAAGTATGGAGCCGGTGCCTCAGCCCCCGTACCGGGCCGCCAGGGACCGGCCGATCTCGGCGAGGCGCTCCCGCACCTCGGGTGGGTCCAGCACCTCCACCATCCCGCCGAACGAAGCCAGGAAGAACGCCGCCTCACCCGGGGCGGCGAACTCCAGGACAACGGTGTCCTCGCCGGGGCCGGATGGGGGGTCGGCCGGACGGATGAAGCGGGCGGCGAACCGCAGGAACTGGGCCGCCTCCACCGGGTCCGCCCGGACCGTGACCGGGAACCGCTCCGGCGGGCGCATCGTGGCCGTGTGGGTGTGCCATGCCTGCTCCAGGTCGAAGCCGGCAGGCCGCTCGAGCGGTTCCTCGGTGACCGCCGCCTCCTCCACCCGGGAGACCCGGAAGGTCCGCACACCGGTCGGGGTCCCGGCCAGCAGGTACCACACGCCGTTCTTGGCGATCAGCCCGTACGGGTCGACCACCCGTTCCGACACCGTGCCGTCGCCCCGGCGGTAGCGCATCTGCAGGCGGCGGTCCGCCCAGAGGGCGTCCTGGACCCGGGCGAGGTGGGGCGGCACCCGCCGGGGCGCCATCCAGGGGTCGTTGTCGATGAGGATCCGGTCCTGGAATCTCGTCCCTCCCGGCGCGCCCCGGCTGGCCGCCGCCGCCACCTTCTGGGCAGCCCGGCCCACGTCCTCACCGAGGCCAAGATCGGCAGCCGGCCCGCTGCTGGCGAAGGCGAGCAGGGCGGAGAGCTCCTGCTCGGTGAGACCGGTGACGTCGGTCCGCCAGCCCGCCAGCAGCGACACGCCCCCGTCCCGCCCCTGGTCGACCACCACCGGCACGCCCGCTGCCCCCAGCGCCTCGACGTCCCGGTAGATCGTCCGGCGGGACACCTCCAGCCGGCGGGCGAGGGTCCCGGCGCTCATCCGGCCGTTGGCCTGCAGGAGCAGCAGGATCGACAGCAACCGGTCGGCACGCATACCCCGAGAATACGCCGATAATGATGACAATCGATGTCATATATGCCCCGGTAGCCTGTCTCTCGTCCGGCATTCCATCTGCGAGCTGAGGAGGCGGCGTGACAACCTTTGAGCTGGTCCCCAGGGGGCCCTTCTCGCTGGAGGAGTCGGCCATGTTCGGCTTCGGCCAGCGCCACCAGGACGGCTACGACTCGATGATGCGGCTGGCCTTCTGCGTCGATGGGTTCGCTGGGCAGGCGGCCGTGGCCCTCACCCAGCCGGGCGGGCTGGACGGGGTCGTCCACGGCGAGATCTACGCCCGGGTGGGCGATGCCCCCACCGAGACGATCGTCGCCCAGGTGGCCCGGGTGCTGTCGCTGGACCACGACGCCACCGGATTCCTGGCGGTCGGCGATCGTGACCCGGTGATTGCCGACCTTCACGCGGCGGCGCCCGGCCTGCGGCCGCCGCTGTTCTACTCGCCCTATGAGGCGGCGGTGTGGGCCGTGATCTCCTCCCGCCGGCCCCACGGTGTGGCGGAGCTCTGGCGCAGGCGCCTGTCCACCAGCGGCGGTCCGCCCCTGGCTGTGGCCGGCCAGACGATGTGGGCCCTGCCCACCCCCGCATCCATCGCCGTGATGGGGCCGAGACGGGTCGCCGAGGCCACGGGGATCGAGCTGGTGCGGGCGAAACGGGTGGTCGATGTCGCCGAGGCGGCTTGGGCGGGGGCGCTGGATGCCGACCGGCTCCGGGCCATGGACCCGGCCGCGGCCCGCACGCAGCTGCGGGCGATCCCGGGCATCGGACCGTTCTACGCCGACCTCATCCTGATCCGGGCCACTGGGGCGACGGACCTGTTCCCGGCAGCGGAGCCGAAGCTGCTGGCCCTCTTGGGGGACCTCTACGGCCTCGGCCGCCCGGCGACGCCGGAGGAAGCAACGGCGGCGGCCGAGGTCTGGTCGCCCTGGCGGACGTGGGCGGCGGTGCTGGTACGGGCCGCGGGCCGGCGGGTGCTGGCCGCGGCCTGACCCGCCGAGCGCTCCGGGGGCCGGCGAAGACTGCCCGGTGACCGCCCGCCGCCCCCGCCGCCCCCGCCGCCCCGGGCCCTCCGCCGGCCGCTCCGCCGAAGTCTGTGAGTGTTTAAGGGTGCTATAGGGTACTGAGCACTCACAGACTGCGTCGAGCATGAACGCCGCCGCCCAGCAGTCGATCGCCAACGGCCGGCTGCGGGGGCGCCCTCCAGGCGGCAATTTGGCCGGTCCCAACCAGGTACCTCCGGGGGCGCGCCGGGGGCACCGGCGGTTCCTCTCTCGGGTTGGTCCGGTGGCCCGGGCTTGGGACCGCTAAGCCTCGCTGTGAGCGTTCTTCTGGGCGGGCGCCGCTGCCTCGGCCAGCCGGGCCAGGTTCTTGAGGTTGGAGCGGATCATGCGCTGCACCATGAACGGGGTCATCAGCCGCATGCCGGGCTGGAGCCAGTAGGGCTTGTAGTTCTGCGGCCGCACTTCGCACGTGTAGTCGATGACGGTGCCCGTGCCCGACGCCGCGAGCGCGTAGCGGTGCGAGAAGCGCACGTGCCAGGTGGGCCGGCGGGCGCGGTCCAGCCGCGACTGGGTGTCGAAGCCGAAGCGGTGGCCCGGCTCCGCCTCCACCACCACTGAGGTGTCGACGAAGGACGCGGCTGCGCTGGACGCGCCGCTGGACGAGAACCGGTCCCCCACCACTGCCTGCCCCCGCGGGGCATCCAGGCTCAGGAGCTTGAACGCCTTGTGCTTGGCCTGCTCGCCGGCCCAGACCTTGTGGGCATTGACGTCGGCCAGCAGGTCGTAGACGCCGGCGGGCGAGGCCGTGGTGGGCACAGCGACGTGGAAGGTGAGGATGGGCTTCTGCTCGGACATGGCTGGCCTCCCGGCTTTGGGGCCCGACGGGTCGCCGGGCCATGTGCCAACGCTACGGAGGCAGCCGCCCTGGGTCATGAGGAGTTCTCCTCACGTGCGGTCGCACGGACGGGTTCAGACCGGTTCCAGAGTGGCCAGCATCCCGTGCTGCATGGCGAACAGGGTGGCGGTCGACCGGCTGGATGCGCCGATCTTGGTGTAGATCCGCTCGATGTGGTTGCCCGCGGTCTTCGGGGTGATGCCCAGGGTCCGGGCGACCTGCCGGGTGGTCGCCCCCCGGGCCACCAGCACGAGGACCTCGACCTCGCGCGGCGTCAGCCCCGCCGGGGCGGCGGGCGTCCCCACCGTGCGGTGGCCGGAGACCTCCAGGACGGCATCCACCGCCGATGCCTCCAACCGCCCGGCGTGCGCCTCGGAGCGCAGGTGGGCGGCGGCGTCCTTCTCTGACCAGCCTGGGCGGTAGGGCCGGTCCTCCAGGAGGGCGTGGTAGACGTCGGCCACGGCCAGGTAGCGCCCCAGCAGGGGGATGTCCGCCCCCCGGGCGCCCCGGTGGTAGCCGGAGCCGTCCAGGCGCTCATGGTCCGACGACGCCACGTGCGCGAGGGTCGCCAGCGCAGCCGGCCGGCGCAGCATCCGCTCACCGAAGTAGGCGTGGAGGCGCAGCCGCTCCCGCTCGCCCTCGGTCAGCGGACTGGCCTTGTCCCAGACTGCGTTGGAGATCCCGGTGCGCCCGATGTCGTGCAGCATCCCCGCCCGGCGCACGGTCACGGCGTCCTGGTCGGGCAGCCCGGCGGCCCGCACCGCCCGGGAAGCCAGATGGGCAACGCCCCGGGAGTGGCCGGAGAACCAGGGCGACTTGAGGTCGGCGATGTCGGCCATCACCTCCAGCACCTGGTCGAACTCCTCCGCCGAGAGCGCCGGCCGCGGGCAGGGCTCGGCGGCCACCACCCGGTCCCAGGTGGCTTCGTCCAGGTCGGTGAGGATCTCGGGTGCGGCATCGGCGAAGGCGTTGACCAGCTCGGGCGAGTACTGGGTCCCGGCGAAGGCCCGGGCATGGTCGACGGCCCCGCCGATCCCGTCCCGCCGGTAGTGCACCTCCGTGCTCTCGGCGAGGTGCATCAGGGCCACGGAAGCGGGGATCTCGTCGCCGGCGCAGCCCCGCGGCAGGCCCTTGCCGTCCCAGCGGGCGAAGGTCTTCAACAGAGCCTCGCCCACCCGCCCGTCGAGGCCAACCCTCCCCGCTACCGCCGAGGTGATGGCGCAGTGCGCCTGGAAGGAGGCCTCCACGTTGTGCCCGGCCGACAGCACGATCCCCGCCGCCGCCTTGACCCGGGCGCCCGGCGACCGCCCGGACCCGGCCCGGCCGAGCGAGTACAGCATCATGGCCAGCTGCGACGGCCCGACGTGGTAGACGCCGGCCCGGAAGGCGATGTCGTCGCCGAAGATCTGGACCAGCTCGAAGGACTCGGCGGTGCAGACCGTGGCCAGCAGAGTCACCCAGTAGACCTCGGTGCGCTGCTCGTCATCCAGGCCCAGTCGCTCTGCCATCCGCTGGGCGATGAGGCAGGCGCGCAGCACGTGCTCCATCGGCTGCCCCAGGGAGAGGTCGGTGGACAGCGACAGCACGCCGAGCAGCTCTGACAGCCGGATGCCCGGCGCAGCGGTTCCCGTCGCCATGTCCCGCCCTCCCCGGAGAAACGGTACCTCACGGCGTGAGGCGTGATCTCACGCCCTGTGGGGCAGAGCCATCCCAAGCCCCGTGGGGGGAGAGAGGAGCAGCATTCATGCCTCGCACATCAAAGCAGGAGGCGCCCGTCCTGGTGGACGAGCCCGTGATCGAGGCCCGCTACGTGGACCTCAACGGCACCACGGTGGGCTACGAGAACCACAAGGCCGACATCGACCCCGGATTCCTGTTCCAGGGTCTGCCCGACGACCGCTGCCAGTGCCACCACTGGGGCACGGTGGTCACCGGCAAGGTCGTGTTCCGCTACGCCGACCACGACGAGGAGTTCGTGGCGGGCGATTCCTACGTTGCCGGCCCCGGGCACCTGCCCCTGATGTTCGGCGGGACCGAGCTCATCGAGTTCACCCCGACCGCGGAGCTGCACCAGACCATGGCTGTGATCGGCGCCAACCTCGAAGCCGCGAAAGCGCGCCAGTGAGTGCCGCCAACGGGAGCGCCATCGAATCGCTTGCCGATGGCCTCAGGCGCTTCCTCCTGACCGGTATCGCCGACGAGGAGGTCTTCGCCGCCGACGTGTTCGTGGACTTCACCCTGCCGCAGTGGTGGGTGCAGCTCACCGGGCGGGATGCCCTGGTGAACCTCCGGCTCCGGTCGCACCCGGCCATGGGCAGCGTGCCGTCCTGGCGGGTGGACCCGACCCCCAGCGGGTTCGTGGCCGAGTTCACCGAGCGCTGGAACGCCGACGATGGGGATTGGTACTGCCGGGAGATGGCCCGGGCCGACGTGACCGACGGCAGGATCTCGGCGCTGTCGGTGTACTGCACCGGCGACTGGGACCCGGCGCTGCAGGCCAAGCACCGGCAGGCGGTCACCTTGTTGCGGCCTTGACGGCGGTAACAGTCCAGGCGACCGGTTCTTCGGGGTCGTAGCGGCACCAGGCCCCGGTTTTCACCGAGTGGCGCAGGTGGCGGCCCAGCTCGGGGTGCGAGCCCTCGATCAGGCCGATGGCGTGGCGGATGCGGGCCGTCACCGTGCTACGGGCTCGTTCGGCGGGGTGCCCCGGGTGTCGGGGGCGCCCCCCGAGCCCGTAGGCGGCCCGTAGGGCATCCAGAAGGGCGTCCCGCTCCGCCCGGGCCCGGCTGGCCCGCTCCAGGTCCGAAGCGGAGTCGGCATCGTCGATCTCTCCGTCCAGGTCTCGCAACCGGCGCTTGAAGGTCTCCCTCCCGGTGGCGTCCAGCACCTCGCCCAAGTCACCGGGCGTACCGGGCAGATCCCCGCGTTCTGGTGCGGGTGCGCCCCCGGGCGTCGATCGTGCTCCGGTGGCCAGGTCCAGGGCGGCCATGGCCTTGCCCGGGTTGGCCACGAGGCGGGCGAGGTCACGCAGCCCCTTGGAGTCCGGCAGGCGGATCTCCCGACCGGCGAAGCCGAGGGTCCAGACCCTGCCGTCCAGGCGGAGCGTGCCGCTGGACTTGGCGCCCGCGCTCCCGAGCGGGTTCGCTGCCGGCCCGCCGCGGATCCGGTCGAGGGCGGTGCGGGCCTCGGCTTCCAGCAGGGGGGCATCCAGAGACCGGGCCCGGGCGGCCGCGGCCTCGAAATGCTGCACCGCGGCGTCGAGGTGACCGAGCGCGGTCGCAAGCTGGCCCAGGGGGCGCTCCACGGAGCCGCGCACCGCGGCACCGCCACCCTCCACCAGCATCAGGCCACGGTAGGGGTGCAGCATGTCGTACGCGACGGATGCCACCGGGTGGCCCCCCAGCTCCCATACCACCTCCGCCAGCTGGCCCAGCATCGCGAGCAGTTCCGAGTCCCTGGGGGCGTGCTTGAGCAGGGGTGCGGCCCGGTCGAGGGAGGCCCGGGCCGCCGCCGGCTGACCCAGGGCAATCTGGCTCCGGGCCAGGGCAACGACGGGCCACACGCCGGGGATCGCACCAAGGTCGCTCTCCTCCAGGACCCGGGCGACATCCTCCCCGTCGCCGGTCACCAGGTCCAGGCACCAGCGCAGCGTGTAGCCGTGGATGGTGGCGTTGAAGCTGCCGGTGCGTTGGCTGAGGGCCACGAGCTCGCTCAGGTGTCGCCGGGCACCATCCATGCTGCCGTCCAGCAGGGCGGCCATCGCCCGCCACATCGGCACGTACCAGCCGTACAGGGCCTGGTGGCGGGCGGCCGTGCTGCGGGCGAAGGCGTCGATCTGTTCGCCGGCGGCGGCGAGGTCGCCCACCTCCAGCAGCGCCGCCACCCGGAGGCGCCGGGCCATGAGCTCCAATTGCTCGTCGCCCAGACCGGTCGCCAGGACCAACATTTCGGCCGTCTCCTCCAGCCGGGTGGCGACGTGGTCGGGCCCGGCGACGGCGTCGCAGTGCGCCGCCAGCGCCCCGGCCACCGCCCGGGGATCGCCCACCGAGCGGGCGACGGCGACCGCCTGCTCGGCCAGCTCGACCCGCCGGGCCTCCGACTCCACATAGGTGAGCGCCAACGACAGACGGGCAAGTAGCTGCGACCGCAGTGCCGATGGGTCGGGACCCAGCGCCCGCAGCGCCTCTTCGACCGCGGCGATCTGGATGTCGTCCAGCATCGTCACGTCGAAGCCCGCCGGTCCCGACCCCATCCCGAGTGCCGCTTCAGCGAGTACCTGGGTGTCGCCCCGGTCGCGGGCCCGGGCCGCTAGTTCGGCATAGGCTGCCCGGGAGGCGGTGGTGTCGCCAGCAGCCAGGAGGGTGGAGGCCAGGCACCGGAGAAGCCAGACCTCGTCGCCGGCACCGGGACTGCGGTGGGCCGCCGCATGCGCCTGGGCATACAGCCGGGCGGCCTCTTCGTAGGCGAAGCGGGCCATGCACCGGTCAGCGGCGGCGGCGGCGTAGCGCACTGCCTTAGCGGGCGCCTCGGGCCCGGCCGCGGCGGTGAAGTGCCGGGCGGCATCTCCGGCCAGATCCGGCCGGTTGGGGAGCAGGGCCTCGAGCGCCTCGCCGGCGCGCTGGTGGAGTTCCGCCCGCTTTGCCGCCGGGATCCGTCCGATGACCGCCTCGCGCACCAAGTCGTGTACGAAGGATGCCTGTGCGACGTCGGCCGTGACAATCAGTCGTGCATGACGCGCCTCGTCAAGCAGGTCCAGGACCTCGGAGAGGGGCCGGGCCGCGATGCCGGCCACGACGGCCGGGTCGACGGTCTCGCCCATCACCGAGGCGGCTTCCAGCACGGAGCGGCAGCCGGGGGAGAGTCCGTCGAGTTGCCGGCCCAGGACTGCCCTGACCGTCACCGGCAGATCCGCCGGGTCCCCGGGCAGGTCCAGCAGCCGGGCCAGCTCGCGCGCGAAGAGGGGGTTGCCGCCCGTTCGCCGGTGGATGCGCCGGGTGGCGCCGGGCTCCGCCGCTTTCGGCGATACGGCGGCGACCAGATCCCCCAGCTCCTCTTCCGGGAGGCCCCGCAACTCGATGGCGTGGGCCGGCCGGATGTCTCCGCCCGGCTCGCCCGACCGTTGGGTGGCCACCAGCACGAGGGCGGCCGCCGGCAGCATCGGTGCGAGGAACCCCAGCAGCAGCCGGGAGGCGGCGTCCGCCCACTGGAGGTCGTCGATGACGATGATCCGTGGCTGGCCCGCAGCCATGCGCAATACCTGGACAGTAGCGTCGAAGAGGCGGAGCCGTCCGAGCTGGTCGCCGTCGTGCGCTAGCCCAGCCGCCCCGTCGGGCGTGCCCTCCATGGCGCCCAGCGGCCCAGCCGCCTCCGGGCCCAGATCCCGCAGCACCTGGATCCAGGGCCAGTAAGGATGGGCCTCGGCTCCCTCCCCGCACTGGCCCCAGGAGACCGCGAACCCGCGCCGCCTTGCCTCCGCGACGGTCTCCTCGGCCAAGCGCGTCTTGCCGATGCCTGGCTCGCCGCCGATCAGCACCAGCTGCCCCCGCCCGCCGGCAGCCTGCTCGAGGATCGCGACCAGCTCTGCCAGCTCGCGCCGGCGCCCAACGAAGCCCGATCGCTGCCCTGCGGGGCCGCCCGCCCCTGTTGCCATCAGGTGAATTCTTACGGCACCGCCTCCTTCGTGCCCAGGGCGAGCGCCGCCCGCGCCAGGAACGCCTTCTCCTGCGCGTTGGCGGTGAGCTCCGTGGCCTGGTGGTACTCGCTCCGGGCTTCCTCGATGCGCCCCATCCGCTTGCACAGGTCGGCCCGGACAGCGTGGAAGAGGTAGAAGCTGGCGAGGTCAAGGCCATCGACTGCCCGCAGGCCCGCCGCCGGGCCATGGACCTCGGCCAGGGCCACCGCCCGGTTGAGTGCCGCTACCGGGGTCGGTGCGACGGCGAGCAGCTGGTCGTACAGCGCCAGGATCTGCCCCCAATCGGTGTCCGCCATCGTCGGGGCGTCGCTGTGCACCGCATTGATGGCCGCCTGGATCTGGTAGGGACCGGGCTGGTTGCGCCGCAGGCACGCCCGCACCAGGGCCTGGCCCTCGGCGATCAAGGCCCGGTCCCAGCGGCTGCGGTCCTGGTCGGCCAGCAGCACGAGCGCCCCCTCGGCGTCGGTCCGGGCGGCGCTGCGCGACTGGGTGAGCAGCAGGAGGGCGAGCAGGCCCAGCACCTCGGGCTCGTCCGGCATGAGCTCGGCGAGGAGCCGGGCCAGGCGCACGGCCTCGGCGCTGAGGTCGGCCCGGCCCAGATCGCCACCGGCACTGGCGGTGTGGCCCTCGGTGAAGATCAGGTAGACGACCGCCAGCACCCCGCGCTCCCGGGCCGGCAGCTCGGCGTCGGCGGGGATCCGGTAGGGGATCCGGGCGTCCCGGATCTTGGCCTTCGCCCGGAAGATGCGCTGGCCCATCGTCGGCTCCGGTACCAGGAAGGCCCGGGCGATCTCCGCCGTGGTCAGCCCGCCCAGCAGGCGCAGCGTCAGGGCCACCTGGGCGCTCAGGGCCAGGGCGGGATGGCAGCAGGTGAAGATCAGGCGGAGCCGGTCGTCGCGCACGGGATTCTCCTCGTCCGTCTCGCCTGCCTCCCCGGGGGCGAGCAGGAGTTGGGCCTGGGCCTGCCGGTCGCCCCGGGAGGCTTCCCGGCGGAGCTGGTCGATGGCCCGGTTGCGGGCCGTGGTGATGATCCAGCCGGCGGGACTGGGCGGGATCCCGCCGGCTGGCCAGCGTTGCAGTGCCACGCTGAACGCCTCCTGGATCGACTCCTCGGCCAGGTCGATGTCGCCCAGGACCCGGGCGAGGACCGCCACCGCCCGGCCGTACTCGGCCCGGAAGACGGCCTCGACGGCCTCGGTGCCCGCCCCGGCTGGGACCGGGTCCTGGATCACATCAAGCCCCCTGTGCCCGGCTCACTCGCTCTGGAAGGGGCGCACCTCGACCGGCTCCATGCAGGCCGCCGTGGCCTTGGCGGCCCAGGCGAGGGCGGCATCGAGGTCGGGGGCCTCGATCACCCAGAAGCCACCGACGTGTTCCTTGCCCTCGACGAATGGCCCGTCGGTCATCAGGACCTCTCCCTCCTGCACCCGGACGACAGTGGCCGAGCTGGGCGGGTGGAGTCCGCCGCCGAACACCCAGACGCCCTTGGCCTGCATCTCGCCGTTCAGGGCGTCGACCTCCTGGTACGCCCGCTGCAACTCGTCGCCCTCTCGGGGTGCGTTGCCCTCCACCGAGTGCACCGTCAGCATGTACTGGGTCATGGCTCCTCCTCTGGGGCTTGGTTGTGGGCTACTGGGTTGCCGGGATGGGGCGGTAGGTGAGCATGACCACGCCGTCGTCGGCCGGGGCCACGTCCTGGAGCGCCAGCCCGGTCGGCACGCCGTGATCGCCGAACAGGCGCTTGCCGCCGCCCAGGATGAGCGGGTAGACCATCAGCCGGTACTCATCCACCAACCCGTTGGCCACCAGGGTCTGCACCAGGCTGCGGCTGCCCGCCACCAGCAGGTCGCCTCCGGGCTCGGCCCGCAGCTTGGTGAGCTCAGCGACGACGTCGCCCCGGATCACCTGGGAATTGTTCCAGGTGGCCTCCGCATCGCGGAGCGTATTCGAGACCACGTAGTGCTTGACCCCGTTCATCCGCTCGGCGAAGCCCTGCTCGTCCTTGATGTTCGGCCATGCCTGGGCGAATCCCTGGTAGGTGGTGCGGCCGAGCAGCAGGGCGTCGGCAGCGAACAGCTCGTCCAGCTTGTATTTGTCGCCCGCCGGCCCCCGCTGGAACTTGAAGGCCCACCCGCCCCCCGGGGTGCCCTCGGCGCCGCCCGGGTCCTCCATGACGCCATCGAGGGTGATGAACTCGCTGACCACGATCCTGCCCATCGCTGCGCTCCCTCCGTGTGGTGACCGGCGCTTTCCGGTTCCTCACCCTCCAAACGAACGGGTTCCGGCGCCTTCGACAACCCGGGCCAAGAAAAGTCGCAAGATTTCGGACCGGGGGTTCCGCCCGTCGTCCTTCGGTCGGCGGGGCCTCCCCGTGCCACTCCGTGGGAGGCTGTTCGCCATGCGATAGTTCTCGGCATCCAAGCAGGCAAGGGGGGCGGATGGAGCCAGTGGACGTTGCACGGGGGTACATCGAGGCCTGGAACACCCGGGATCCTGAGCAGATCCTCGCAGTGTTCACGGAGGGAGGGACGTACGAGGACCCCACGAGCGGCGGCCCGATCAGCGGGCCGGGGATTGTCGGCTACGTCACCGGGCTGCTCACCATGTTGCCCGATCTGTCTTTCGACATCGTCGACGTGGGGGCGGTGAGCGGCAGCGCGAAGGTGACCCTCCAGTGGGTGATGCGGGGGACGAACTCCGGCCCGCTGCCCGCAGGGCCGCCCCTGGGCCGCACGATCGCGGTGCCCGGTGTGGACATCATCACGGTGTCGGGAGACAAGGTGGCCTCGGTCCAGGGCTATTTCGACATGCAGACCACGTACCAGCAGCTGGGCCTGAAGGCCGAGCCGATGCCCGCCGATGCGATCGGTCCGTTCACCTTCGGTACGGCGGCCTACGCCCAGATGGGCAACCTCACCAAGCCCGGCGCCCTCAGTTTCACCGCCATCGACGTGCGGAACGACGCCGACCGGCAGGACGTCTTCCAGCGGTCCCAGCTCATATCGATGGAGCTGCTTGGGCTGCCGGGGTTCATCGGCTTTCTCGGCATCACCACGCCGGACCGGATGTTCACGGTGACCGCGTGGGACGACGCCGATGCGCCTGCCCGGCTGCGTTCCCAGGGCACGCACTCCGAGGCAGTGCGGGCGTTCTTCAATGGCGACGTGGGAGGAACGGTGACCCTCACCGTATGGGCCCGGAGCGGATCAAGCAGCACATCCGCTGCCCGGAGTGCGGCAAGGTCACCGAATCCAGCCGGGGCACGTGCGCCAATGGCCACGCCCTGCCTGAGGAGCGGTACTTCTGAGATTCCCGGCTGCCGGGGCCGGGCTCTGACGCGTTCGGGGTCCACCCATGCGGCCCCTCCGCCGAACTCGGGGACATTCGTCCCGGCCAATGGGACAAATGTCCCTCGAATGATGCGGGCGGCGATCCGGGTCCGGCCCTGACGCGTTCTGGGTCCACCCATGCGGTCCCTCGGCCGCCGCCCACATCATTGCAGGTGGATTCACACGCTTTTCGGGTGCAGATTGACCTCAATGCAGCAGCCCCAAAGGCAGCGGCCTCAAAGGGAGCGTCCTCAAGCGCCCAAGCCGGCCGACTGCCTACCCGGCCGGCGACTGGCCTGCCGACACCGTTACCTCCGGGTTCCGCAGCAACGTCTGCAGGACCACGCAGTAGCGCTCGGTGGTGGCCACCAGGCTCTCCACCTCCTCGGCGCTGGCGTTCGTCCGCAGATCGAACGACAGCCGGATGTTCGAGAACCCCACCGCCACGTCCGGGTCCATGCCCAACGTCCCCCGCATGTCCAGGTCGCCCTCGGCCCGCACCGTGCCGCCCTGGACCTCGATCCCCCGGTTGATCGCCACCGCCCGAAAGGTGACCCCGGCGCAGGCAACGAGGGCCTCCAGGAGCATGTCGCCCGAGCAGAGCAGCGTCCCGTCGCCGCCCGTGGTGGGGTGCAGGCCCGCCTCCGCCAGGGCCTTGCCGGTGCGGACCGAGCACGAGACCCCCTCGTCGCCCAGCTCCCCCTCGGCCCGCAGCACGACGAACGCGGCTGCGGGGTCCTCCCGGTAGCGGGCCTTCAGAGGCCCCTGGATGCTGCGCAGTGCTGCTCTATCCACCCGTCCCTCCTCATCCCTTCCGATCACGTGAGCCTACGCCGCCCCAGCGATTGCGGGGCCCCGCTCTGCTGCCGCACACTGAAGGGCACCAGCGCCCGGGGCAGCCGGCCCGACGCCCGGCCTCAGGAGGGGGAACAGTGAGCCTCAATCTCGGCCTGCTGCTGCGGGAGAGCGCCTCGGCCTACCCGGACAACATCGCCCTTGCCATCGGCGACACGGATCTCACCTACCGCACCGTCGATACCCTCGCCCGCCGATTCGCCGGCGCCCTGCGCGCCCTGGCTGTCGAGCCCGGCCGGCCCGTGGCCTTGCTCATCCCCAACGTGCCCCAGTTCACCATCTGCTACTTCGGCTGCCACTACGCCGGGAACCCCGTCGTGCCCCTCAATGTG
Organism: Actinomycetota bacterium; assembly: GCA_035765775.1. Classification (NCBI taxonomy): domain Bacteria; kingdom Bacillati; phylum Actinomycetota; species Actinomycetota bacterium. The sequence continues at coordinate 144,321 of DASTWV010000009.1, forward strand.
CTGCTGACCCCCGACGAGATCGCCTACCACCTGGAGGACTCGGGGGCCGCCGCCCTGGTGGCTTGGGAGGGCTTCGCTCCCGGCGCCCAGGCCGCCCACCAGCGGGTGGACACCTGCGCCCACCTCATCCTCGCCAAGGCCAACCCGACCGACCTGACGGCACCTGAGGGGGCGTACAACCTCACCGCCGTCATCCAGGCCGCCGACCCGGTCGGCGAGCTGCCCCCCACGGAAGCCGACGACACCGCCGTCATCCTCTACACCTCGGGCACGACGGGGAAACCGAAGGGCGCTGAGCTCACCCACTTCAACCTGTTCTTCAACGCCCTCACCTTCGCCACCAAGGTGGTGCTCCTGGAGCCCGGTACCGTGGCGCTGGCCACCCTTCCCCTCTTCCACATCTTCGGCCAGACCTGCATGCAGAACGGGCCGCTGGTGGTGGGTGGCACGGTGGTTCTGGTGCCCCGCTTCGAGCCCAAGGCGGTCTTCGATGCCATGGAGAGCCGGAAGGTGTCCTTCTTCGGCGGTGTCCCCACCATGTATGTCGCCCTCCTGCACTACCCGGAGGCCGCCCAGTACGACCTCAGCAGCCTGCGCCGCTGCGTGTCGGGCGGTGCGCCGATGCCGGTCGAGGTCATGCGGGCCTTCGACGAGAAGTACGACGTCTCCATCCTCGAGGGCTACGGGCTCTCCGAGACCTCGCCCGTGGCCACCTTCAACCACCTGCACCGGCCCCGGAAGCCGGGCTCCATCGGCACGCCGATCTGGGGCATCGAGCTCCGCCTGACCGACGAGGGGGGCCGCGTCATCGACGCCCCCGACACCCCGGGCGAGATCGAGATCAAGGGCCCCAACATCATGAAGGGCTACTGGCGCCGCCCGGCGGCCACCGCCGAGTCGATCCACGACGGCTGGTTCTCCACCGGGGACATCGCTATCCGGGATGCCGACGGCTTCTACTTCATCGTCGACCGCAAGAAGGACATGATCCTGCGGGGCGGCTTCAGCGTGTTCCCGCGGGAGATCGAGGAGGTGCTCTACGCCCATCCCGCAGTCGCCGAGGCGGCCGTGATCGGGCTCCCCCATCCGGCGCTGGGCGAGGAGATCCACGCGCTGATTGTCCTCAAGCCCGGGGCGGCCGCCACCGAGGAGGAGCTGATCGCCTACTGCCGCGAGCACCTCGCCGCCTACAAGTACCCCCGGGGCGTGGTGTTCCGGGACGCATTGCCCAAGACGGCGACGGGCAAGATCCTGAAGCGGGAGCTGCGGGCCGACCTGAGCGGCTGACCCGAACCGGCCCCGAACCGGCCCCGGGCCGCCGCGGATAGCATGCGCACATGGAAACCCACCGCACCCCCCTCGCCCCGGGCCGCAACCTCGGCATGGACCTCGTGCGCGTCACCGAGGCCGGTGCCCTGGCGGCCGCCCACTGGCTGGGCCGGGGCGACAAGGACGGCGCCGACGCGGCGGCGGTGGACGCCATGCGCTCCATGCTCTCCAGCGTGTCGATGGACGGGGTCGTGGTCATCGGCGAGGGGGAGAAGGACGAGGCCCCCATGCTCTACAACGGGGAGCGGGTGGGCGACGGCTCCCCGCCGGTCATCGACATCGCCGTCGACCCGATCGAGGGGACCACCCCCACCGCCCTCGGCCGGCCCAACGCCCTGGCGGTGATCGCGGCCAGCGAGCGGGGCACCATGTTCGATCCCGGCCCGTGCGTCTACATGGAGAAGCTGGCGGTCGG
>DASTWV010000010.1 GCA_035765775.1 Actinomycetota bacterium
GCTGGGCGGCATGAGGAACGGGGTCATGCGATCCGTGGAGACATAGTGTTTGGCCATGCCCCCATTCGCGCACACTTCCGGGGGAAGGTGTTGGATTTCGCGATTGCTAGTTTGAGGCCTCGATTTTGCGACACCCTGCTATAGGGGACTGGGCACTCACAGACTGTGCGAAGGGCGGGGGCGCCGGGGGCCCCGGGCGAGAACCAGTCAGAGGACGGCGTCGGCCAGGCGGTCGACCTCGGCCGGGTCCGCCACCGCCGGGTACAGGACCAGCTCGTCGAAGCCCGACTCCTCGGCCCTCGCCCGCATCGCTCGCAGACCCTCTGGGGTGCGGCCCGTGCGGGCGGCCACCATCGGGCCGCGCTCGGGACCGTAGTAGTCGGTGAGGTTGTCCAGGGCGCCGTTCAGGTCGCTCCCCAGGTAGAAGTAGGCCAGCGTCGTCAGGTACGGCTCCCCCGCCCGGCCAGCGTCCGCCCAGGCCCGGCGCACCCGTTCGGCGAGGGTTCCGGCGGCATCGCCCGCCCCGGACCCGGCCGTCCAGCCGTCGCCGACGGCCACCACCCGGGCGATCGCCCGGTCCGACGTGCCGCCGATCAGCACGGGGATCCCGCCCCGGGCGGGGACGGGCCCCACCGGGCGGGTGGTCCCCGGTACCGGGATCCCCTTCCACATGCCCTGCATGAGGGCGAGCTGGGCGTCGAAGCGCCTGCCCCGGTTGGCGAAGCGCATGCCGGTGGCGGTGTAGTCGTCCTCCCGGCCACCCGGGGCCAGGCCCAAGCGCAGGCGGCCGCCGGAGAGCAGGTCCACGCTGGCCGCCTGCTTGGCCAGCATCACGGGCAGGCGGACGGGGGCCAGCAGGATGTTGGTGAACAGGGTGATGCGCTCGGTGACGACGGCGGCGGCGGCCAAGGCGGCCATCGGCTCCAGGTTGCTGTACACCACCCGGTCGATGGTGGCCAGGGAGGCGAACCCCCGCTCCTCCGCCCGGCGGGCCCAGCCGGCCAGGAGCGGCCCGGTGACGCCGGGGAGCTGGGAGGGCAGCCCGATGCCTACCTCAGTCATGGCTGGGGGTCGCCTGAACGCCGGCGGCCTGCTCCTCGTAGCGGGCGGCCACGAACAGCAGGTCGGAGAGCCGGTTGAGGTAGCGCAGGACCACATCGTCCGCCACTACCCCCGCCTCGGACAGCCCGACAGCGGAACGCTCCGCCCGGCGCACCACCGCCCGGGCCAGATCGAGGGCGGCGGCCACGGGGGTGGCCCCGGGGATGACGAAATAGTCCGGGAGCGGGGACTCGGCAATCAGTCGGTCGATGGTGGCCTCCAGGTCGGTCACCATCGCCTCGGTGACTTTCGACAGGCCCGGCTTCAGCTTGCGGGCATTGGCCGGGGCGGTGGCCAGCTCAGCGCCGACGACGAACAGTTGGCGCTGCAGGTCGAGGAGGAGGTCGGCCAGACCGGCCCCCACCGGGTGCAGGGAGCGGGCGAGGCCCAGGGCTGCCACCGCCTCGTCCGTGTTCCCGACGGTGGCGGTGCGGGTGTCCGACTTGGAGACCCGGCCGCCGTAGAGGAGGCCGGTGGTGCCGTCGTCGCCGGTGCGGGTGTAGATCCGCAATCAGTTAGTGGTGGTGGCCATTCGGCCCGCCGTTGGACCCACCGTTGGACCCACCCTTCGACCCGCCGTTGGGGCCAGCGCTCGGTCCACCTCCGGGGTTCACGAACAGCGGAAGGCTGATCCGCTTGCGGGGCTTCGGCTTGGGCGGGAACTGGCTGACGAAGGTGTCGACGATGGCCTCGAAGGCCTGGGCAGAGGGCGAGTCGGGCAAGCCGACCACCGACGGGACGCCGTTGTCGGCGAAGTCGCGCATCGGCGGGTCGAGGGGCACCTGGCCCAGCAACGGCACCTCGAAGAGGTCGGCCAGGGCCTGGCCGCCGCCGGTGCCGAACGGGTAGGTGCGCTCACCGCAACCCGGGCAGAGGGCGTAGGACATGTTCTCGATGACGCCGCCGATCTGCATGTTCACCTTGAGGGCCATGTGGCCGGCCCGCTCGGCGACCCGCTCAGCCGCCATCTGGGGCGTGGTCACCAGGATCATGCGGGTGCCCGGGGCGAACTGCGCCAGCGAGATCGAGATGTCGCCGGTGCCCGGGGGCATGTCGAGGATCAGGTACTCGGGGTCCTCCCAGTGGACGTCGGTCAGGAACTGCTGGAGGGCCTTGTGGAGCATCGGCCCCCGCCAGACCACCGGGCTGCCCTCGGGGACGAAGTTGCCGATGGAGATCATCTTCACGCCGTAGGCCACCGGCGGGATGATCAAACGCTCGTCCAGCACGGTGGGGTCCTCGTTGACGCCCAGCATCCGGGGGATCGAGAAACCCCAGACGTCGGCGTCGAGCAGGCCTACGGTGTGGCCCCGCTTGGCCAGGGCGGCGGCCAGGTTGACGGTGGTGGTGGACTTGCCCACCCCGCCCTTGCCGCTGCCGATTGCGATCACCGTCGTGGCCGAGTCGGGCATCGCCAGCGGGGCGACGTCGGTGTTCTTGATCCCGCCGACCAGGGCCTTGCGCTCCTCGTCGGTCATCGCCCCCAGGTTGATGCGGACATCAGTGATGCCCGGGAAGCGGTCCTTCAGCTTGGCCGGCAGCACCTCCTGGAAGAACGACTTGAGCGGGCATCCCTGGATGGTGAGGGCGAGATCGACGGTCACGGTGGCGCCGTCGAGGGCGATGCCGCGCACCATGTTGAGCTCCACGATGCTGCGGTGCAGCTCGGGGTCGTTGATCTCCGCCAGGACCGAGCGGATCTCGGGCTCGGTCGGCATGTGCGTGGTGGCCATGGCGACAGCGTACCTCGCAGCCGGTGGCCCGCTCGCGTCGGGTACCCTGGAGGAGCCGTGTTCAGCGAGGCGCTTCTGGACCGCTTCTTCCATCCCCGACATGTCGGCGACCTGCCTGCGCCATCGGCCAGCGCCACGGAGGGGAACCCGATCTGCGGCGACGTGGTGCACATCGACCTTGACGTGGCCGACGGCACCGTGGCAGCCGCCCGCTTCCGCACCATGGGATGCGCCGTGGCCATCGCCGCCTCCGAAGCCCTGTGCGAACTGGTGGCCGGCCAGCCGGTCGCTGTGGCCCAATTCCTGCACCTGAGCGAAATTGTCGCCACCTTGGGCGGGATCCCGCCGAACCGGGACAGCTGTGCCGAGGCGCCCCTGGCGGCGTTCCGGTCCGCCCTGCGGGGGCAGCTCGCTCCGGGCTGACCTCGCTCCCCGGCGGACCTACCGGCTGACCAGGCGCAGGGCGTAGAAGAGCGCCGGAGCGGCCAGGGTCAGCCCGGCCACGGCGGCTAGGACCTGGCCGGGTACCGGCGAGCGTTCGGCCGCAGGCTTGCCGGCCCGGATCAGCGCCCAGGCGAACCATCCCAGGGTGAGCGCCGCCGCCAGCGTGATGCCCAGCTGGGCGACGGCCAGCGCCTTGACCTTGATGTGGGCGAGATGCAGCAGGCCCACGCTGCCGATGATGGCCACCACGGCCCCGGCAGCCACCCCGGCGACGGTCGGCGACCTGATGAGGTGGGGGGCGAGACCGGCCTTGCCCCGGGGATCGAGCGCCCGGTCCGCCGCTGCCCGGGCGGCGTGCGAGGCGAGCGCAACGGCGGCCAGTCCGGCGACGAGCTGCCCGCCGTGGGGCTGGCGCTCGATCAGCAGCAAGAACGCGGGCCCGAAGCCCACGTAGAAAGCGGCCATGGCGAAGGCGGCGATGGAGAGGAGGGCGCCCCGCTCGGGCTGGGCGAGGACGAAGCGGGCCCCGGCCAGGAGGATGAGCGCCGCCGCGGCCCCGGAGATCCCGGGCTCGTGCCAGAAGTAGGCGGCGACGGGGAACAGCAAGGCCCCGGTGACATACAGCAGCGGCGAGGCAGTGAGGCGCTGTTCGGCGAAGTCGGTGCCCAGTTCGGAGGCGGCGATCCCCACCAGCACCACGACCACCAGGAGCAGCTCGGGCTTCCCCACGACGGCGGCCACGGCCGTGACCAGGGCGGCGCCCAGCGCCACACCCACCTGGGTGGCAGCGCTCGTGCCGGGCGCCTGCAGCGGATCGTCGGGCGGCAAGGGGGGACGCATGTCGGCCGCGATCCTATGCGGCGGGCCGACATGCCGGGCCCCCGGCAGCCCTCTTGGCTGTCTGTCGGGTTTCCTACTGGCGGGGCTTGTCGGGAGTGGGGTAGGCGAGGAGGCCCATGACCTGGTGGTGCAGGTCGTTGGCGAACGCCTGGACCCGGTGGGCATCGACCGGCTGGCCGGCGTCGCTGAAGAGGCTCTCGGCGTGGCCCCCGCCCGGGTAGATGGCCAGACCCTTCGGCTCACCGGCGGCAGCGAACAGCGCCCGGGCCTCGGCGGGTGGGAAGAAGGGGTCGTCGGTGCCGTGGACGATGAGCACCGGGGTCGGGGCAATGAACGCGATGGAATCGAGGGGGCTCGGCCCCCATGGGGTCTGGCCGGAGAGCCGGAAGCCCGTGAGGGCGGCGGCGGCCTGGCGTGCTCCCGGCAACCGCCAGGTAAGCGAGGTCTTCCAGGCCCCCCAGGCCCGGCGGGCACGCCACGGGGCCGGGCCGCTGATCGCCACGACGGCGTCGGGACGTTCCCGGAAGGCGGCGGCTCGTACGGCGGCGGCGGCCCCCATCGACAGCCCGATGGTGACGATGGGGAGAGTGGTGCTCGCCCGGGCGTGAGCCGTCGCGGCCGCAATGTCGTCCGCCTCGAGTTCCCCCAGGGTGCAGGCGCCGGCCGAGCCGCCATGGCCGCGGAGGTCGATGGTCCACACCGGTCCGAAGCGGGCAAGGGACTCGGCCAGGGCCTGCAGGCTGGGCAGCCGCCGGTGGGCGAAGAGGCCGTGGGCCAGGACGGTGGCGTGGCTCACCTGGGCCTCTGATGCAGTGGGGGCCAATGCCGTTGCCGCAATGGTCGTCCCGTCGGCGGCGTGGAGTTCGATGTCGACCGCGCCGGGCGGGAATGGGCGCGCCCGACCAGGGTCGAACTTGGCTTGGTAGTAGCGCAGCCGTGACAGGTCAGCAGTGTCTCACCGGCCCGGGGTCGCCACAGGCCGGTGGGGCTGTTCGGGGCTGTTCGGGGCTGTTCGGGGCCGATGGGGCCGGTGTGGCGGTCGGACCGTAGACTTCCCGCATGGTCCGGCTGCTGTGGCTCGCCCCCAACCGCGACGACCCCGAGGAGTCGTTCCCGCCGCTCGCCGGCATCCGCCCGGCACCTGAGGCGCTCAGCTTCGCCTCCGCCACCCCGGAGGCGGTCGCCCGACGGGTGCCCGACGTCATCCTGGTCGACGGCCGGGCGGCCCCGGACGAGGCTGCCGCTGCAGTCCAGAAGTTGCGCAACGACACTGAGGGTGCCTTCCTCGTGGTGCTCCGGGCGGGCGATCTCGTGGCCTTCGAATGGTCATGCGGGGCGGCGGACTTCGTCGTCGAGGGGAGCACGCCCGAGGAGGTCGCCTGCCGGATCCAGCAGATCGCCAGCCCGGTGGAGACCGACTCGTGGGAGGTCATCCGCCGGGGGCCGATCACCGTGGACCGGGAGCGGTTCGAGGTGCGGGTGCACGGCGAGCGGCTGGACCTGACCTTCAAGGAGTTCGAGCTTCTGGCCTACCTCGCCGCCCGTCCCCGGCGGGTGTGCACTCGCAGCGTGCTGCTGCGGGAGGTGTGGGGTTACGACTTCTTCGGCGGCACACGGACGGTGGACGTCCACGTCCGGCGGTTGCGGGCCAAGCTGGGCACCGAGGCGCATGTCATCGAGACGGTGCGCAACGTGGGCTACCGGTTCTCGGTGTAGCCGACCGCCGGGTTCAGGCGCCGGGCTCAGTCGTCGGTGAGGGGGTCCTCGACGATGGTCACCGGGCCGGCACCCACGTCGCCGAGCGGCCCGGCGAGATCGGGGTCCCCCACCACGATGATCGCCATGCGGTCGGGGTGCAGCCGGCGGGCGGCGGCCTCGGTGGCCTCGTCCACGGTCACCGCTTGGAGCGACGGGCGGTAGGTCTCGAAGTAGTCGTCCGGCAGGCCGTAGACCACCCAGCGGGTGATGGCCGTGGAGATGGCGTCCGGGGTCTCGAAGGCCAGCGGGTAGATCCCCACCAGGTAGTCCTGGGCGAAGCTCAGCTCGGCCTGGGTCACCGCCCCGTCGCCCCCGGCGTGCATGCGGCGGACCTCGGTGAGGGCCTCGGTGAGGGCCGGGATGCTGACCGCCGTGGCGGCCGAGAAGGTGGACCCGAACGGGCCGGGTTGGCGGCGGAAGTCGAATCCGGCCCGGGCGCCGTAGGTGTAGCCCTTCTCCTCCCGGAGCTTCAGGTTGAGCCGGGAGGTGAACAGGCCGCCCAGCACGGTGGCCATGAGGACTGTCGGGTAGTAGTCGGGGATCAGCCGGCGGGCGCCCACGTGGCCCATGGCCACCACGGACTGCGCCGAGCCAGGCCGGGCGACGAGCGTGATCGAGGTACCGGTGATCGCCTCGGCCACCTGCGGCACCACGGTGGCGGGGGCCGGGCCGGACCAATCCTTGAAGAGACTCTCGGCGATGCGGTCGGTGTCCACACCTTCCAGGTCCCCGGCGACGATCAGGGTGGCCCCCATTGGGGTGGCGCTGCGCTGGTAGTGGGCAACGAGGTCGTCCCGCCCGAGGGCGGCCACGGTCTCGGCCGAGCCGCCGGGCTGGCGGGCATAGGGCGACTCCGGCGTGTACACCGCCTCGACGAAGGCGATCTGGGCACGCTGGGTGGGGTCGGCCAGTTCCTGCTTGATGTCGTTCAGCCGCTCCAGACGTAGGCGTTCCACATCGGCAGCCGGGAAGGTGGGGTGGAGGACGGCCTCGGCCAGCAGGTCGAAGGCGGCCTCCAGCCGGGAGACCGGCACCGAGAGGGAGGCCTGGAGGGAGTCCCAGCCGGCGTCGACGCTGATGTCGGCGCCCAAGGCCTCGGCGGCATCGGCGAAGTCCCCGGCGCTGCGCCGTTCGGTGCCTTCGGTGACCATCCGGGCCATGAGCGTTGCGATCCCCGCTTGGGCCGGAGGTTCCCGGGTGATGCCACCCTCCATGACGAGGCGGGCGGAGACCACCTGGCGCCCGGGGAGGTGGCAGCGGATGACCGCCAGCCCGTTGTCGAGGACGGTGCGGGTGAAGGTGGGGAAGCGGTAGGGCCGGGGGACGCCGGGGGCCGGGCGGACCGTCGGATCAGCCGGGGCCGCCGTGCTCATTCCGGGTCCCTCTCTGGCTCCCTGTCTGGCTCCTTCGTCCGCCGGGGCACGAAGGTGAGGACCACCCGGTTGTCCTCCGTGAGGGTGTCGGCGACGGCCTGGCTGGCCTCCTCGGGCGTCACCGCCAGCAGGGCGGGCAGGCGGTCGTTGGTCATGCCCGGGTCGTCGAAGAGGGTGGCGTACATCGAGAGCCGGTCGGCCCGCTCACCCGCCCGCTGGAGGGCGTCCAGCTCCTGGCGCTCGACGAGCGCCCGAGCACGGGCCATCTCGTCGGCGGTCGGGGGCGTGTCGGCCAGGCTCTGGACGGTTTCCAGGAAGGCGGCTTCGGTGTTGTCCACCGTGTCCTCGCTGGCTGCGGTTGCCCAGCCGAGGGTCATCGTCGCCCCGCCCACCCATTCGTAGGGGCCGAGGCCGACGTCCTGGGCCAGCAGGCTGTCGCGCACCATGCGGGAGTAGAGCCGGCTGGCCTTGCCCTCGGACAGGACGGCGGTGGCCATGGCGAGGGCGTCGAACGCAGTGGTGCCGAGCGGCGGGGTGCGGAAGGCGAAGTAGATGCGGGACATCGGGACCCGGTCCGGGATCACCTCCCGGTATTCGGCGCCGATCTTCGGCTGGACCCGGCCGTCCGGTGGCGTCGGGAGGTTCGGGAAGGCGGGGATGGGGCCGAAGTAGCGCTCCACCCAGGCCCGGGCCTGCGCCGGCTCGAAGTCGCCCACGATCGAAAGGACGGCGTTGTTGGGGGCGTAGTAGGTCCGGAAGAAGGCCTGCACATCCTCGAGGGTGGCGGCGTCGAGGTCGGCCATCGAGCCGATGGTGGTGTGGTGGTAGGGGTGGTCGGCGGGGAAGACCTGGGCCTGCAGCCGCTCCGAGGAGGTGCCGTAGGGGCGGTTGTCGTAGGTCTGGCGCTTCTCGTTCTTCACGACGTCGCGCTGGTTGTCGAGCGTCTCCTGGCCGAGGGCGTCGAGGAGGGTCCCCATCCGGTCGGCCTCCAGCCACAGGGCCAGCTCCAGGTGGTGGCTGGGGACGGTCTCAAAGTAGTTGGTGCGGTCGTTCCAGGTGGTGCCGTTGAGGGTGCCGCCCGCCCCGGCGATCAGCCGGAAGTGCTCGGCCTTGGCCACGTTGCGGGAGCCCTGGAACATCATGTGCTCGAAGAGGTGGGCGAGCCCGGTCTGGCCCGGGGCCTCGTGGCGGGAGCCGACGTTGTACCAGACGTTCACCGACGCAACCGGGGCCAGGGAGTCCGGGGACATCACCAGGCGCAGCCCGTTGGGCAGGCGCTCGTCGGTGAATTGGACGGTGGGCCAGCGCCCATTGGTTGTCGGCATGCCACACATCGTTACACGCCGGTGGGCCCGGGAGGGGGCATTCCGCGTGGCGGTGGCGGGAGCCGGGCGGCCGGGCTGCGGTTGCCTGGGCCTTAGCGCCGCACGAAGCATTAGTGCATATCTGAACAGGAAATATCCTGTTTATCTATACACAAAGTGGAGTCAACCTTGCCGGAAGGGGCTGGTCACAGGCGAAACGGTCCTGGAGCCTTCCCTTGAGACACTGTGCTCGCCCCTGAGGTAATCACTTATGCCTAAGGCTCTTGACGGTAGGTGGAAAGAGGAGCCTGGGTTCTCGGCTCAAGTGGTGCTTGTGCCTTAGGCATGGATGTATAAGAATAGTCCTCCCCATGAACGCGATCCCCGAATTGCTCGCCGAGCGCCGTGACGAGGCCGGAATCAGCCAGCGGGCAGCGGCTCGGGAGCTGGGTGTGAGCCCCCAGACCTACGTCTGGTGGGAGCGGGGCGCAGTGACCCCGAAGGCGACGCAAGCCGGGCCCCTGGCCGCCTGGCTCGGGATCTCGAAGGCGGATGTCCTGGTGGCGATGGGTGTGCTGGAGCCGGGTGAGACCATCGTTCGCGCCGGGGGCGACGGCGCCGGGCCGGGCTAAGCTTGCGGACGGGCCGCTAGCTCATCGGGTAGAGCTCCGGACTTTTAATCCGGCGGGCAGGGTTCGAGACCCTGGCGGCCCACACAGATCTACGATGCTCAATATGATATCTGGATGCTATTTACACACGTCGCCCACCAGGCCGCCAGCGGCCGTCAGCCGATTCCGTGACATTTCCGTGACAGTTGCTTGGGAACAGGGGTTCGGCAGGGCGTTCGGAACCGCAAAATCGACCCGCGGGCGCGCTGCCGAGGGGGGCGTCAGGAGGGCTTGGAGCTCTGGCCCTTGGCGGTGCGCCAGGCCCGTAGCCAGGACTGAGCCGCTTGCTCGCCCATGCTGTCGAGCACGTGCTGGTAGACGGACATCGTGAACGCCGGGGAGGAGTGCCCCAGAACGGCGGAGGTGACGGCGGGGTGTTCCCCTTCGGCGAGTAGGGTCGTCGCAAAAGCATGGCGGAGGTCATGGAGGCGGGTGCCGGCCGGCAGGCCGGCCTTCTTGGCATAGCGCTTGAACGCCCGGCTGAAGACATCGGGGTCAAGGGGGTGGCCGTCGCCACGATCGAACAGGAGCTCCCGGTCCTCCCATGCCTCTCCCGACTTCAGGCGACGGCCGACCTGGTCAGCTCGGTATCGGCGAAGCGCGTCGCGAGCCGGCGTTGGGAGCTTCACTTGCCGGCGAGCGCGGTCTGTTTTCGGGTCGACGATCACCAGGCCCTTCCCGGTATGGCGCTGCACGGTGGCGGTGACCCGGACCTTGCCCGCATCGAGGTCGACGTCGTACCAGTGAATACCCAGAACCTCCCCGCGGCGGAGCCCGGTGGCCACCGCGATGGTGAGTGGTGCCTCCCAGGAGGAGCCCTGGGTAGCCTCGAGGAGCCGTTGAAGCGCCTCCATGGCGGGAACCTGGAGAGCCGGGCGTTCACGCCGCGGTGGTGAGACCGCCTCAGCGGGATTGGTCGCCAGGTACTGCCACCGGACGGCCTGCCTCAAAGCGCCACTGACGACCCGGTAGCACTGGGTGACCGAGGCTGCGGCTCCGCCACCGGACGCCATCCGATCCAGCACCCTCTGCACGTGCGCCGGCCGGACTCGGCTGAGTTTCAGGGCTTCGAGCTCGGGAACCACGTGGATCCGGATGAGGTTCTCGTAGCGGGCCCAGGTCTCGGGGCGGACCCGCGTCCGCCTGTACTCCAGCCAACGTTCGAAGTGGCTGAACACGGTGAGCCGGCCGGGGTCGGTATCGATGCCCGATTCGACTTCAAGGACCAGCCGCGCCAGAGCGAGGGCGGCCTCCCGCTTCGTGCCCTTGAAGGACCGGATTATTCGCTTGCGCTTGCCGCTAACCGGGTCCGACCCTGCGGACACCCGGAGCTGCCAGGTGCCACGGCCCTGCTGGATCATCGACCCCGAGCCAAATGCCTTGCCGGAGGGTCCTCCGCAACGGGCGGTCACGACCCGGACTCCTGATGGTAGAAGCTGCGCGCGCCGCGAAGCTCTCTATCTTCCGGAAAACCCGACCTTCCTGCCCACCCAAGGTGTTTGCCCAGTTCAGAGCGTGAATGAGCCTGGTCGGGGGCGATGAGAAACTCGACCTGCGGTCAACCAGCTGGTCGGAAATCAGACCGCATCATGGGGAGCCGCCTCCCGGCCCTGGGGTCATGGGGGTGCGGAGGACGACAACATGGTACTGGACAGATGGAGCACTTCGCGCCGCTGGCCTTCGAGGACCCGGCGCACGGTCAGCACCTGGCGGTTGGTGTCGGTGCTGGCCAGGACGCCCCGCTCCTTCAGGCGCTTGCGAAGTGTCTGGGGCGTCACGGAGATGCGGTCGCCGACCTCCTGGCCCAGGCGCTGGACCGCCGCGTAGGAAGCATCGGAGTCGAGGTAGAGGTTGCCACCCTCGGCCAGCCAGCCCACGCGCTCTCCCTTGGGCTCCCAGTCGCCATGGGAGTTGCGCCGCCATCCCCAGACGCCGCCGTCGACGTCGGGCCGGTCCCCGTCCGGACTCGCCAGGTGCGCCCGCCCCGAGGCTACGGCGCGGGAGAGGAGCTCCAGGAAGCGCTGCGCCGGCTCCCCGCCGCGCTGGTGGTAGCCCTGCGCCCCTGCCGCGCGCCCGACGGCTTCCCATGCCCGGGACCACCATGCGGCCCACTCGTCTTCGTTGATTGCCCCCGCGCTGAGCGCCCAGCTCAGCAGGTAGTGCCAGCCGACCGCCAGATTGGCCACGATGTCGGGTGTTCGGCGATGGGCGGCCGATCCGGCGGCCGCCTGGCGTAGCTCGGGAACCCAGGCACGGAAATCAGCCTGGAGCGCCTCGCGCTGCGGAGCAACCCAGCTCACGAATCCGGCCAGCGCCTGGGCCAGGCGGCCGGCCGCAGCATCCGCCTGGCAAGCGGTGAGTGTGGCCCAGTCAAGGTCGGACGGGCTCAGCTCGCATGCCAGGACCCGGGCCCGGACCGACTGCCCTCGGGGGAGATCCTCGCCGGTCGACAGAATGAGTCCCCGGGGAGGTTTGGCCGCCCGGAGGGTGCCGTCGGCCCGCATGCGCAGCCGCCCTGACCGGTTCCCCTGCGCTCGCAGCACCCGGTCGGCATCTCGGTGAGCACGCTCGACGTCGGTGCCCTGGCCACCCGGGGCGAAATCGTCGATGACCACCAGCATGTCTTTGGCGGTGAAGGCCAGCAGCTCCAGCGCGTTGGCGGTGCTCGACCACGACCCAGGAAGGTGCCGGGCGTCGAATCCTGCGCCGAAGTGGCGCTGGATCAGCGACGCGAGCTCGGACATGCCCGCCCCGGTCGGCCCGGCCAGATGCAGGGCGAAATCGACCTCACCCAGGACGGCACGGTAGGTGGCACCGAGCAACGGGAAGCTCACGTGAGGCGGGGCCAGATCGACCAGTCGCAGACTGGCCCGGATGGCGGCGATCAGGTCCTCGCCGACCGGCGGATCGGGCAACGACAGTGCCGTCAGGGCAACAGGAAGGTCCACCTCGAAACCGGCGACGGTCCCCCGTGCCCCCAGGGCACCGCCGCCGTGGATAGACCCACTCCCCTGCCTCCTGGCGCCAACCGCTGTGGGTGAAGACATGCCGCTCAGGGACATCCCCCGACAGGAGTTGCACGGCCGCCCGGGCGTGATCCTTGAGCCCGATGCCGGGATAGATGATCGCTCGGGCGCCGAGCTGTTCGGTTGCCCAGCTCATGGCGGCAAAGGCCTCGGCCCCGACGCTGAAGCGCCGGCAGTAGCCGTTCAGGCGAGCCTCGACCTCGAAGCGCCGACTGATCTCGGCGCCGTCATCATCAAGGACATCGCTGACGATGGTCGCGCGGAAGTCGGTCAGCGGCACAGGGACCGGTCCGCTTGCGGTGAGTTTGACCCACACCATCCCCGCGGCCGTCGATCGATACGGGTGCTCAACTGAGTGCTGGTCCCGATCGTCTTCAAGGTGATCCTGCGAGGGTGCAGATTTCGGCGGCCGCCAGTTTGTCACAGTGATTGGCACCCCGGCGACAAGGGCATCGTCAATGCCCTTAGCCTGGGTCGGGTCCCAGGTTTCGAGCACCACGTCGTAACCCTGCGCTACAAGCGCCCGGGCCGTCTCCTCGCCGGCGCGGCGAACATGAGGGTTGGTCGCAGAGTCGGCGTCGAACGCTAGGTGGACCTTTCCTGCCGACAACTCGCTCAGAACTCCGAGCGCACTTCTCCATGCCGACACCCCAGGCACCGAGATGGTGAGCATGCGACTGACCGTGAAGCGACGTCGGCCTTCAACTCGCCCTCGGTCACCCGGACCGGCCCGGGCCCGGGCCGCCGAGGCCACACCGGTACATGGACCGGGGCACCCGGGCCCGGTCCCCGTGGGCCGCGCTGGAGACATAGAGGTATCGGGGACCTTCGGCAGGGTCGTCCCGCCGGACCTTAAGCGCAACCACTCGACCGGCCAGACCACGGCCAAGCCGATGCCCGTCTCCTTCCAGATCGCCTTGGCGTGGGAGATCTTGGAGGGGTCGCCGTGGGCGTGGGCGTAGGTGGCGGCCCCGCGCAGCGCGTTGAGGAGGAGCCCGGCGCCGATGATCGCCGCCAGTAGCCCGGCCGCCCGGTCGAGCACGGGCGTAAACGCGGAAAGGTCCGGGCAGGCTGGGGCTGCCTGAGCCAGAATTTGGCCCGGCAGAGCGAGCGCAAGAAGCATTCGAGATCCCTTCCCGTTCGAGCGGCGGCTGTGGCCCCTAATCTCAAGTCCATCCAGACTGCTGGGGCGAGAGTAAGGTCCCCCCGTGACAAGAATTAGCCCGCGACGTCGCGCCAGCGACAATTTCTTTTGGCGGCTATTAGGTCCCGAGGACGAGTGCACGGTGACCAGGGAGCGTGTACTCGTTCATGAGTCGAGTCAGCCGGGAGGTATTGCCTTCGCCTAAGTCCTGCGCCGTCACCTCTAGCCCCTCCGATTTATGGTTCGGCACGAGTGACGTGTGCGCACGTGAACTGGTATACCGTGCCGACTTACTCGATCGGGGAGGGCATTCCCCGATTGTGCCGGCCGGGGAAGGTCACGCCCTCGACGGCGGCTCGCTCCACGACTCGGCGCCGGAGCTCTTCCATTGAAAGACCGGCGGCCAGGTCAAGGGCCACGCGGGCGATGTCGCTGGAGGAGACGGACCCGTCCGTGGCGATCTCGCCGACCGCCCCCTTGACCCACGCGATCTGGTCAGGCCTGAGGTAGAAGGTGGCGCGCCCGTATCGTTGTCGCGCCGGCGCAGCCGGAGCGCTGCCTTCGGCTATTGCTGACCCGGTCCAGGGGTGGACTGGTTCCCGAGTACTCGTTGACGTTTCCCCGCTTCGTCGGAGACCGGCACCGAGGAAGTCGGCAGCGGCGATCCCTTTGGGCCCGGTCATGCCCTCGCCTCGGCACCGATACGCTCAAGGACGTCCATGGCCAGCTGCCGGCAGGCGTCCCCGACCGGACTGGGCCGTTCGACCGCCAGCACTCCGTCGGCCACGTTGTCCTCCACGGCCACCCGCTTGGGGATTGCGGTATCGAATAGCGGAAGGCCCGAGGCCTGCAGGGCCTCGAGGGTCGTCTGGGCGGCCCGGCTGCCTCGGGTCGTCATGGTCCGGAGGACGCCAAGGAGTGGCGCATGGATCACGTCTTCCGCTCGGAACTCGTTGACCAATGAAGGTTCCGAGAGCCGCCAACGACAGCCGATCAGCCGAAACCGGGGCGATGATCTGGGTCGCCGCCGCCAGCGCGCTCAGCGCCGTGAGGCTGAGCGACGGCGGTAGGTCCAGGACAACGAACTCGTACCGATCGGCTATGGGGCGCAGTGCCCGCGCTATGCGATCTTCCCGGCGCGCCATGCCCACGAGCGCCAGGTCCAGCCTGGCGAGACCGAGGCTAGCCGGCAACAGGTCGAGCCCGGCGATTCGGCTCGCGACGATGGCCTCCATCGTCGGCAGCCCGCGGACGATCACATCCTCGAGGTCGTGCGCGACATCCGCCGGGTCGCAGCCCAGCAGCATGGTGGCGTGCGCCTGGGGGTCAGTGTCGACCACCAGCACCCTTCGGCCGCTGAGTGCCAGGGCGGCCCCCAAGTTAACGGCGGTGGTGGTTTTGGCCACCCCACCCTTGTGGTTGGAAACGGCAATCAGCTCCACCTCCTGCCTCCCTCCGCTCGGTCGCCTGTTCACGGGTCCAGGTCAACGGTCACGAGTACACGTGTACCGCAGGGGGGTGACAGGTTCGGGTTGAAGCGCAGGGTCGATGCCCGCCTAGTCGTCGTCGACCCGGAACGGGTGGAGAAGGAACTCGCTAAGGAACTCGAGCAGCATGAACAGTGATCTGACGATCAAGCCTCCAGGGCGAGGCAGGGATCCGTCGTGGAGTCACCGCACTGGGCTCTGGCTCAGTTCCACCAGATCGGTCACGACCGCGCGGACATGCGTCCCCTCCGCCGAAACAGGCCCGCCGTCGGCCAGCTGTGAGATTGTTGGGCAATGTTCCAGCCAGCTGTCCCGGTGAAGAAGGTCCTGGACAAAATCCACGACCGATCGTACGTCCTGCCCGCCATCCAGCGGGAGTTCGTCTGGTCTACGGATCAAATCCGCATGCTCTTCGACAGCCTCCTCCGCGGGTATCCGATCGGCTCGTTCCTTTTTTGGGATGTCGGCCCGACCCTCGCATCACAATTCCGCTTCTACGACTTTCTAGTCAATTACCACGAAAAGAATCATCCATATGCATCGGCCACCCAGGTGCCCCCCGGCAAGAGTATCGTTGCCATCCTCGATGGCCAGCAACGCCTGACGTCTCTGAATATCGGGCTTTATGGCAGTCACGCCGAAAGGCAACCTCGCAAGTGGGCATCCAACCCTGACGCCTATCCGAAAAAGAGGCTCTACCTCGATCTGACGGGCGAGGCACCGGAGGCGGACGGCGATCTCGGACTTGAATATAGCTTTCGGTTTCTTACCGACGCCGAGGCAAGACCAAAGGAGGCAGAGCCCGATCGATGGTTCGTCGTCGGCGACGTGCTCAAGCTCGCGAACAGCGGTCCCGCGATCCACAAAGTAATCCAGCAGCGAGACCTCCTCTCGAACGATCGCGCCTTCGACACGCTTTATGAGCTGTATCGCGCCGTACTGGAGAGACCGTCGATCAACGCGTATCTCGAAGAGGCACAAGAGCCGGACAAGGTGTTGGACATCTTTGTCAGAGTCAATTCGGCTGGGACGCAGCTTTCGTACTCCGACCTCCTCCTTTCGATGGCCACCAACCAGTGGACCGTCCTCGATGCGCGTGAAGAGGTTCGCTCGCTCGTCACCGAGCTGAACGGCGAGAAGTTCGCCTACACCAAGGATCTCGTCCTCAAAGCTGGTCTTGTACTGATCGATGTTCCCGACGTCGGCTTCAAGGTCTCAAACTTCACAGAGGCAAACATGGCCACGATGGAAAAACGGTGGCCCGAGCTGCGATCAGCACTGCTTGTTGCGCGTTCAGTCCTCGCGAGCTTTGGATACTCCGCACAGACACTGTCCGCCGCAAGCGTCCTAATCCCAGTGGCCTACTACGTCCACCAACGAGGCCTCGGCACGGGTTACGTCACGAGTTCGGCGGCCGCTGCCGACCGACGCCGAGTCGAATCCTGGGTCAACCGGTCGTTGATGAAGCGAGGGGTGTGGGGCTCCGGTTTGGATACGTTGCTTAACCGTTTGCGCGACGTGTTGCGCACGAAGGGCACCTTGAGCTTTCCTCTCGAAGCACTGGAGACGGCCATGGCGGCGCTCGGAAAGCCGCTCCGCTTCGAGGAGGCAGAGATCGCTGAGCTCCTCGACCTCCGCTACGGGCGTCCCCGGACGTTCGCAACGCTCGCTGTGCTGTACCCCGGCCTGGACATGACCAAGGCCTTTCACGTCGACCACGTCTTCCCGAGATCTCGTTTCACTGCCACTAAACTGAGCAAAGCTGGTATCCCTGCCAAGAAGCTCGATGAATACCTGGCTCGGGTGGACGGACTGCCCAACCTCCAGCTCCTGGACGGCCTTCCGAACGTCCAGAAACAGGACGCGATGCCTGCGGAGTGGATGGCCGGACCCCACTTCACCTCCGCCGCCGCCCGCCAGCACTATGCCGCTCAGAACGACCTTGACGGTCTAGGCCTCGACCTCGCCGACTTCCTTGAGTTCTACGACCAGCGCCGGGAACGAATGGCTGTACGCCTCGGTGAACTGCTTGTCCCGCCCATCGAAGGCTTGGGGACCGCAATTGAGGACCTCCCCTGACACATCACGCGGGAAGCAGGGTTTCAGCCCAAGGAAGCCCACACTTCGACGAATATCTGTAATTTTATGCACTCCTCGTCGGCGCTGCGGCTTCCGGATCCTCGCCTCGTAGCCTGTGCCGTTGTCTGTTCGGCTACCTGGCGCGCCTCACAGCTGGCCGGGAACGTGCTTGTCCTCCAGTGGGGCGTGGGGCAGCGCTACCAAGGAGCAAGAAACCACTCACACCGTTGAAAGTCTTTCCCGCCGTGGCCTAAACGCCACTGGATGACACCTCAGCGGCCCTGCCCCGTGGGAAAAAAGGTCGGATCCCGCTAGTGAGCCCGAAAGATCCAACCTGGACGAGATTCGTCTCTATGACTAATTAGGGCGTATCCGATTGGAAGCGCTCGAATGGCCCCTGAGCCGCCCATTCGACGCGGGCCGGGATGGCCGCTCCAGCGATCGGGCTGCGCCGCTACTCGCTGAGCATTGATTGCGCGTGCTCGATGCGCTCGCGCAGGTTCTTCTGGAAGGCCGCATCCTTCTTTCGGGAGGCTACGTGCTCGGCGATAGCCGCACGGATGACCTCCACGATCGGGAGGTCATCGACGCTCGCGACAGTCTCGAGCTCTTGCGCCTGCTCCACGGACAGCCGGATCGTCATGGCTTTCCCTGCCTTCATGCCAGCAATGATGCCACCGAGTGGGCCTGGTCTTCAACAACCAGAACTTCATGGTATGTTGGTATCAACCTACCAAGGAGGGCTTCCATGAGTGACATGGCCGCAGACGACCGGGAGAAGCCGAACTTCCGCATCCAGATCGACCGCACCCACTACACCGTTCAACAACGGGAGATGACTGGCGCCGACTTGCGCCGAGTTCCGAACCCGCCAATCCCGGCGGACCGCGACCTGTACGAAGTGCGGCCTGGTCAACCGGACCGCCTCATCGAGGACAACACGACCGTGGAGATTCGGGACGGGCTCCGCTTCTTTACAGCACCGCACCACATCAACCCGGGAATCCGCCGATAGGCTGGAGTAATCCGAGATGTCGTTACCCGAGTACGATCTGCAGTACCTCACCGAGCGGACGATCCCCCATGAACTGGTCACCGATGCCGGCATGGTCTGCGTGGTGCTTCCCGATTGGAAGTTGCCCGCGGGACTGAGCGTTACCGACACGACCGTTCTGTTGCGTCTACCTGGCGGCTACCCGGACGTGGCGCCCGACATGTGGTGGTGCTGGCCCGCCGTTAAGCGGGCCGATGGCGGCGTCATTCGAGGAACTGAGCTTACTGAGACCCATCTCGGCCGGAGTTGGCAGCGGTGGTCGCGCCACTTCGCGGCCGGGCAGTGGAAGTCGGGGATCGACGGGCTTGAGAGCTACCTAGCCCTAATGACGGCTGAGTTCGTTTTGGCCGCACAGGGGCACGCTGCATGACATCGACCCTCGTAGTCCCAACCTGGATCGCCGAGGAGATCGCCCAAGCGACCCGAGATCAGCGCGAGACAGCTGGAGTGATCCTCGCGGGGCTGGCACGTACCGAGGTCGGCCTCCGCCTTCTCGCCCGCGAGGTGCATTGGGTCACCGAGGGCAGTTACGAACACCGCACGTCGACGTCGCTCTCCATCCTGTCGTCCGGTTACGTCAGAGCCCTGGCCCGGGCGGCGGATACCCAGACCGTCCCCATCTGGCTGCACACCCATCCGGGTGCCGACGCCGTCCCGAAACGAAGTACCTGCGACGAAGAGGTGGACGACAACCTAGCCGAGACGTTTCGAATCCGCTCGGGGTCGGAAGTGTACGCGTCCGTTGTTGTGTCGCCAGCCGAGCAGCACGTGTCGCCAGCCGAGCAGCACGTCCGGTTCTCGGGGATGGTTGTCGACGGCGACCAAAGCCAGCCACTTGATCGCTTCTACAGAGTCGGCCCACGATGGAGTCTGCTGGCGGCAGAGGACGCCTCAACTGGGACGCAGGTGCCGACCATGTTCGACCGACAGGTCCGCGCCTTTGGTGGTGCCCTCCAGCGAGTCCTCTCGAACCTCCGGGTCGCGGTCGTTGGGTGCGGCGGCACCGGGTCAGCGGTGGCGGAACAGCTAGTCCGCCTGGGCATCCGATCCCTTCTGGTAATCGATCCCGACGAGATCATCGAGAGCAACGTGACCCGCGTGTACGGTTCGACGCCAGCCACAATCGGCCTCCCGAAGGCTGATGTACTCGCTCACCATCTTCGACTTATCTCCCCCGATGGCGATATCCAGCCGGTGCGTCGCAAGATCACCGACGAAGTGGCCGCCCGCCGGCTCACCGCTTGCGATCTCGTCTTCGGCTGCACCGATGACAACGCGGGACGACTCGTCCTGTCCCGGCTCTCGGCGTATTACCTTGTGCCCCTCATCGACATCGGAGTGCTCATCAGCTCGACCGATGGTGTCCTCCAGGGCATAGATGGGCGCATCACTGTCGTCACCCCGGGTGAGGGATGCCTCGTCTGCCGCGGGCGGATCGACACCGAGCGTGCTCGCGCCGAACAGCTTGAGCCGGCCGAGCGGGGGGCGCTCCAGGCCGAGGGGTACGCCCCAGAACTCGGAGTCGTGGAGCCGTCGGTCGTCCCTTACACCTCGCTCGTGGCCAGCCTTGCCGTCACCGAGGTAGTCGAGAGATTAGTTGGATATGGTCCAGATCCAGAACCTGGCGAAGTTCTAGTTCGCTTCCACGATCGCGAGCTGAGTACCAACAATCGGGCCCCGAACCGCCGCCACTACTGCAACCCCGACGACGGGCAACTCGGGCTCGGAGACCGCAGCCCTTTTCTGGGTCAGACGTGGCGGGAATGAACGACGACCTCTCAGCCGCCCGCGTCCGGTGGTGGAAGTGGCTTCCTCGGCGCCGCTACGCCGTCGTCTGCACCGTGCCAGCGGCCGACCTAATCCCGCACCGCCTTCCACGCCGGGGTCTTGCTATCGTCGATGACGGGCGAGGCCCCGCCTGGATCGCCTTCGATTGTCCATGTCGGCGCCGACACCGACTCCTCATCTCCCTCAGCGAACCCATCCGGCCATACTGGCACTTGACCATTGAACAGCGCCCGTCCCTCACGCCGAGTGTCAACGTTAGCGAGGAGGAACATCGCTGCCACTTCTGGTTGAAGAACGGATCGATCCAGTGGGTGGGGAACAGCGACCAAAGAAGGAGAATGAAGCATGCCTGATGACGAGCGGCTCACCTCGACCGAAGAACTCGGGGGCGAGACCCCCGGGGATGCAGGAGGGTTGGAGGTTCCTCCCCAGTCCCCGCTCTTCCGCGCCGTCAACCTAGCACGGTACCGGAGGCAGGAACTCATCAAAGCCATCGAAGCCAATACGGGTCGCAAACTCATCACTTACGTGGCTGACCTCAGTGCGGCAATGACCCGGGAAGATGCAGTTCCGCTAATGGATCTGCTGCACAAGGTCGAAACGGGGACGGACATCGACTTCTTGATCCACACCCCCGGCGGTGATGTCGACGCAGCTGACAAGATCGTGCGCATCCTCCGCAAACGGGTCGGCGACGATGGCGTTCTCCGCGTAGTTGTGCCCGACTGCGCCAAGAGCGCCGGCACGCTGCTCGCCATCGGCGCCCACTTCATTGTTATGAGTGACTCCTCAGAACTGGGGCCGATCGACCCACAGATAATCACCCGGAATGGCACCGGTCAGCCGACCCGACGACCTGCGCACACCTATGTCGACGGCTACGACGCGCTGGTCGCGAAGATCAACGACCCCGCCTCGTACCGGGACGGCAAGGACACGAAGGCCGAGCAGATCCTGTTGGGTAAGTGCGATCCCTCCTTGCTCGACCTCTGCCGGCAGGCGATCCGCCGGTCGCGCCGGCTCGCGGAGCGGCTGCTCCAGCAAGGGATGCTGCAGAACGGAGCCTGGACGGAGGTGGCCGAGCGCCTGACCAATAACGAGCTGTTCCTGTCCCAGCACGGCGCTGTGATCGACTACCAGGACGCCATGGACCTTGGCTTATCGGTCGAATACCTCGATCCGAATACCGGACTCTGGCAGGCGTACTGGCGCCTGTACTGCGAAGAGCGGCTTGCGCTCACGCCTGAGATGCCCAAGCTGTTCGAGTCCGACTACGCTTCTCTGCCGTTCGACTCCTAATCTCTAACCACTTCCTGCGGAAGAAGTCACGTGACAACGGAACTCGAGTGGAACAACCATCCAATCTTTGGGATCGAGGAACCTTCAGATCCCCAAAGGTGGCTCTTCCACTACACCTCTCTGCCCAACGCTGCAGCCATTGCACTGACAGGCGAGTTGATATTGTCGCCGCTGCAAGACCTCAACGATCCTCAAGAAGCAATCATGCACCCGATTGAGAACTGGGCCTTTCCTCCGAAGACAATGGAATTGACCGAGGATCTCCGCAGCCAAATAGTCCGAGCCGTTTTGACTATCCGAGAGCAAATCCGTCTCGCTTGCTTTATAACTGACGCACCGGCTCTCGATGAGTCACTGAGCAGACGGCTGGACGCACGAGGACATGCCCGGAGTCGCTCCTGGGCGCAGTACGCCGAGAACCACAGTGGCGCATGCCTGATCTTCGACCGCACGCTCCTGGAAAGCGCCGCCGCAAGCGCCTTCAGGGCAACCTCTCCGCCTTGGGCGTCGCCATCGCTGGCCCGCGGGTGGAAAGCACAGACGGTCAGCTACGAACCTGGGGTGAATTCTTCTATATATAGTACCCAGTTCTACGCATTCTACGCTCCTGACAAACCCGCTGCCGGCATACCCGAGCTGGCCGTGGCTATCGTTGAATCGCTATTCCACAAGAACACAGATTGGGAGGCCGAACGAGAGTATCGACTGGTTAACTGGAACTGCCGCGCCGCAGATTGTGTACTGCCCGTCCGGGAGGCACTTGTAGCTGTGGCTTTTGGTTGCCTGCTGAAACCCCGCCTACTGCCAATCGCCGCCGGTATCGTCAAGCATCTGACCCTCAGCCGGAGTGCAGCTGTAATGTACCGACAAACTGGGACACTGCGGCCCCTTCCCCTCGTTGGCCCTGACGGCGAGTGTCACATATGGTCCGACGCTGACCTCGCCAACAGGGTAATGTTCGAAAGGCCTACTGCCCCCAACTGACCGTTCAGCCCTTAAATATCAGGGTCGAGCCTGGGAGAACCGGAAAACTCCCAGGGGACTAGAGATAGAGGGGTTGGTCGGTTCATCTCGTTTAATGAGATTAGTGACAACTGCCTTCACCAGGGCGTTCCCTCCCGCCAGCGGCTGACACGCCGGACCTTAGGTTTCCTCCACCCGGTAAGGTATGCCCCTAACAACGGGCTGTGGCTGACCACACTTGCCGCGCCACTGGCGCCAGTGGAAGCACTGCGGGCGGCCTGACGATCCCTCACCGGGCGCGGTGCTGAACACGGTTGTGCTCCTTTAGGCATCTCTATTTTGGAGGCTTTGAGACTCGTTCTCATCCGTGACAATGCTCGTGACGGCGGATTCCAGGGCGCGCCCCGGCAACAAGGGCGTGACAGAGGGAATCCGTCGCGAGGACGGTGAGCCGGCCGGGATCGGTATCGATGGCCGGTACCACAAGGACCAACCGCGCCAAAGAGGTCAGTGGAAGTGCTTGGAAACGCAAACGGGTGATCCGGTCCTTCCGGGGCAACAAAGAGGAGGCCACTCTTGCTCTGACAGCATGGCCATCGTCGTCCTGCTACACTGAATCACATTCACGGCAAGTGATTCAGAGGAGATGACTGGTGACGAACTCCATCGGCGAAGCGATCGAACGTGCAGTCACGGCTGCCAAGATGAGCCAACGGGCTCTCGCCAACGCGACCGAGATCTCACAGCCAACCCTCTCCAGGATCATCTCAGGCGAACGAGCGGCGAAGCTGCCGGAGATCATGGCCATCGCCTGGGCGACCGGAGCGACCGTGGCCGAGCTGACCGGGGCCAGCAGGGTGTCCGACCGGGCACAGTGCGTAGCACGAGCCACCAATGACGCCAGCATGTCGCACATACGGGAGGCGCTGCTGCACTTCCTGGAACTGGATGCTTATCTAGACGATCAAGCCATCCCGTCCCCGGCGTGATCGCAGAAGAAGAGGGCAAGGCGGCAGCGGAAGAGTTCCGGAGGCGCCACCGCCTCGGTCATCAACCACTTGGCGACCTGGTGGCCCTGATAGAGCAGACAACCGATATCGACGTCGCGGTGCTCGACGTTGCAAGGGATGAACACGGCATGGCGATGCGGGATCCCGAACGGGACCGGGTGTTCCTCGCCGTAGCCAGGACCCCTCACCCGATGCGGCAGAGGAGTTCGCTAGCTCACGAGCTCGCCCATGTTCTCTTCGGCGACTGGAACGACCTCAACGAGGACGAATGGGCGCGGCGGGACCGGGATGAGATCCGGGCAGACACCTTCGCCCGTCATCTCTTGGCCCCCGAGGAAGGCCTGAAGGACGTCCTCGCCGGGCGCCCCTCCGTGGACCTGGCGGACCTGTCGGCGGTGGTGCAGCGGTTCCTGGTGTCGCCGGCGATGGCCTCGATCGCCCTTCACCAAGCGGGCCTCATTGATGGTGAGAGGAAGGCGGACTGGATGTCGGTGTCGACGCCGGCACTCGCCGCACGGTTCGGATGGACGGACCAATACAGGGCACTCGCCGACGAAGCCAACCGGACCAGGGCGCCGCAGCGCCTGCTGGCCCGAGCCGTGCAAGGGTATCTGGAGCACGTCGTGTCCCTGCGCGCGCTGGCCAGACTGCGCGGGGTTACCGAAGAATCCTTGCAGGCCGACCTATTGGAGGCAGGTCTGGTCCCCCCAGCACCTGAGGTGCGCTGGGCCGCGCCCAGGGACATTCCGCAGGTGGAGTTCGATCTTTCGGGTCTTGAGGAGGATGCCGGGGACCCGCCGGAATGAGTCACCGGCCGATCATCGACGCCGGGCCGGGACTGAACTTCTTCTCCCTCAACAAGGAGCGCCTGCTGATCAGCGTCCTCGGACCGCTCAGCACCCCGGAAACCGTTTATGGCGAGATCGAGCGCAAGGCCCAGACCGAGCAGCGTTTCCGCAACGCTGCAGCCGTCTTGAGGAGGCTTGGTGCCGCTTACCTGGAGCTCCTCCCGGACGACCCCAACGACGCGTTGAATGTCGCGGTCAGCCGGATCAGCGGCACGCCGATGGCGGAACGCCTGCGTCAACGACAGGACCTTGGGGAGCTGATGGTCGTCGCCCATGCCGCAGTCGCCGCCGAGGCAGGCTCTGACGCCGTGGTGCTGATCGACGAAACGAACGGCGCCCAGCTCGCCGATTCCGAACGACGGCGGCTCGTTCGGCTGCGATCGCAAGGTCACCAGGAGGGATCGATCTCTCTCGTCAACACGCCGACGATACTCGAGGCCGCCGCCAGCACGACGTACATTCCCGACCGGGCGGCAATGCGCGGTCTCTACGAACGGCTGCGAGGGCTGGATGATGGGCTCGTCCCGATTGAGCGGACCCAGCTACTGTCACCCAGACTCTGGAGGTGACACCGGGGGTTTACGCTAGCGGGCCTTGCCGAAGCACTTCCACGGCGACCCCAACCGACTGACCCTTGATCAGGTCATCGTCGGCGAGTACCTCACGTTCATGGAATTCACGCAGTCGGCCGGGGTCCAGATCTACGCGCGTCCCCTCGACCGGATCACCCCCTCCAGCACCGAGTGGCCGTGTGTTCGCAAGCGGTGCAACAGCCAGTGCCTAACGTCTTAGACAATGTGCAGAAGTGCAGAAGGGCCGAAGAGCCGGCTCATCCTGGCCAGGTTTGAGATCCAATGGTCTGGGACGGGTCAGATCATGGTCGGGCCCTGCAAGGCCTCCGGGCTGGCCCGATAGCCCCTGAGGTCGGGTTGGTCGGCCCCAGCCACGAAGACCAAGGCCGCGAGCATCGGCAGCCTGCGCCCTCTCGCAGCGACAGGACCCCTTGGCTGGCGATTCCGTGACAGTTTCCGTGACAGACGCCGCAACACTAGACGGACAGGACAACACGCAATAACGCGAGACGCCCCCACCAGACGGACAGAACAGCACCAAACAACACTGCCCGGACAGGGCAACACGGATAAGGCAAACTTTTAATCCGGCGGGCAGGGTTCGAGACCTTGGCGGCCCACAAGTATTTATGCAGGTCACAAGCCAGTTGCTAAGTGAAACTTACGGCGTGAGGGATGTCTATGGGGACCATTGGGACAGTCGTTGGAGGACGGCATCCTTGTAAGTTTCTTCGTGGGACGTCTAATCCCGACCCTCAGTCGGCGACGCAGGTACCCTCGAAACCGTGGACGATCAGCCAGAAGTGGAGCCACTCACCGCAGCTGAGGGCGCAGGACCCGCTCCACCCCGGGTGGGCAGGCTGGGTTATCGGAAGGTACCCCGGGCGACGGTACGGCCGCCCCTCAGCCCCGAGCCGGAAACCGAGACTGTTCCTCGCCGAGCACGTCCATCCTTTGGCCTTGGGAAACATTCAAAGGTCGCACAGTCAGATCCGCCAACTGACCCGGAAACTCTTGGGGCTACATATGGCGGATCAAAACAATGTGGATTTCATTGTGAACACCCTTACCGAGAAACTCTTTACTCATGGTCACCTAATCGGACGCATGGAGGCTAAGCAGATTCGTTTGTCTATCTCCGAGCCCTCGCAAGGCCTCCAGGAGCTAATGTGGAGAGTTTATGAGCATTACGAATCAAATATGAGAATTGGAATGATTGTTGATCCGGTGCCGGTCCCTGCCGGGCAACCATACGTTGATTGGGATCTTGAATTAGCCGCCATAGAGACGTCAACAACAAGCGACGTCTTTAAGATCAGGCATCGCTTTCTGCCGACGATTGAGGGGCAACCAACCCAAGTAATCTTGCTGGATCAAAGATGGCACAAGGAGGCGTAGAGGAAGCTGGCGTATCGTAGTTAGCGCTGGCTTTGACGCGTAATCCGGCCAAAGGCGGCAGGTGCGGAAGACGTTCAGGGGGACCAAGCGGGAAGCCGACCACGCCCTAGCTCGCCTGGTTGTGGAGGTTGAAGGTGGCGCCCAGGTCGACCAGAGTCGGCAAGCTTTGGCCGCGTATCTAAAAATCGGTGTCTCGAGCGAGCGCGTGCCCGCGTACGGCCTGAAACATGGGACCGTTACGAATCTCTCCTCCGCGTCCACGTCATACGCGAATCGGCGCTGTCCCCCTTGCTGATCTGCGGCCTAGCCATATCGACACATTCATGACCGGAATGGCTCGGGCCGGGGCAGCCCCGGCCTCGATGTTGCAGGCATACCATGTGGTTTCGAAGGCTCTGAAGGCCTCGGGAACCATGTGGATACGGATGAGGTTCTCGTAGCGGGCCCAGGTCTCGGCATCTGGTACCCGGTGATCACCGGGGTGGCAATCCCGGTGCCCTGGTGGCAGATGCGGATGCTCTTCCATCGCTGGATCTGATGCTGATTGCGTAGTGTTGGCCGTGTGATGCTCGGCACCGCAACCATGTTGCTGGTCCAGGAGGGCTGAGGTGGCGGCGCCGCGTCGCCCGGACTTCAGTCCCGAAGACGAGAACCTGCGCCAGATCGGGTCGCTCCTTCTTGCGGGTGTGGCCTTCGGCGAGATGGCTCACGCAGTGGGCAACAGCCTGGATGCCCATGGGCTCAGCACCAGCGTGGTGTGTGTCTTCGCCATCTTCTTCACGGTCGGGCTGAGCTTCGCCATCGGCAACTACCGGGGCCTCGTACAGGGGTCGCACGAACCCTGCTGGGGATGGTGGTGCGCCCATTTCGTGGTAGCCGCGGTCACGGGCGTCATCCTCATCTTCCTGGGAGGCCGCGCCGACGTCGACCTCCTGAGGACCTCCCGGTTCGGCTTCTTCCCGCTCCTCATCAGCCTTTATGCCGTGGACCTGGTCTGGCTGGTGGTCTCCCTGCCTCGCCGGGCTGTGCTGGCCGGAGAAGTGGACACGACGGTTCTGTGCTGGATGGGGTTCGATGTCGTGCTTATCGGGGCGATCTGGGGATTCGGTCGGCTCTTCGGCGGATCGGGCACCACGCGTGCGTTAGTCGCGCTCGCCATCGTGCACTTGGTCAAGTTCGTCATCGATCTCAAGATCATGGTTTTTCCGCTCGGGCCGGTAGCGCGCGGGTCCCCGCTGCTTGGCCGGGTGCCGCGCCTCTGGGCCGGGCGGTGTGAAACCTGAGAAGTGCAAGCGCTTCCGGGCGTACTTCCCCAGCAGCTGCGCCTGGCCCAGCACCTTGCCCGAGAGCGCATAGAGCAGGTCGTCCCGGGGGCTGGCGCCCTCGGCGAGGCCGCTCGCTCCTTGATGGCCAGCAGTGTGAAGATGAAGCGGTGTCCGCGCCCCACCGGCGGGCACGGCCCGGCGTAGTCGTTCCGCCCGTAGTCGTTCTCGCCCCCCAAGCCCGAGAAAGGCAAAGCAGGGGTGACCCTGCGACGCAAAGTCATGGACCTCCCGGCTCCTCCGTAGGCGGAAACCGGCAGGCCGCCAGACCGCCGAAGGAGGAAGTTTCGATGAAGACCTGAGCCGTGCGAGGCCTCGTTGTTGCCGGGGTCATGGGCGCGGTGGCGCTGGGTGGCATGGCGCCGGCGTCGGCCAGCAGCAACGAAGCCTCGTGCTTCGTCGCCGCCATCAACGCCGCCCGGGGTTCCAATGGCGTGCCGGTCCTCGGCACGAACGCCGCCCTGGCGACGGTCGCCACCGCATGTCGGGGAGCATGGCCGCCGGGCAGATCTGGGCGCCAAGTCTGTCCGCTATAAAGAGGCCGCAGCGTATGTGCGTTGACCGACATTACAACTAGTCATGCGCCAGACCAAATTGACCAAAGCCAACTGAAGTATTCATGGAATTCGCTTTCCCATCTGGCCTCTTGCTTATCAGTATGGGCTTCATGTTCCACAAATTGGGCCCCATTTCTGATGACGAACTCAGAGACAGTGAGCTTGCCCCGGTTTCCCGGACACCTTACGATGAGGAGGCTATCCCTCCTCGGAAGGGAGCCCGGGTGCCGGCACCTCACCCAGCAGAGTTCCGCCAGCGAGCCATCGAGCTCGGCCGGGAGCGGGCCAAGCCCGTCGCCGAGATCGCCAAGGACTTAGGCATCTCGGAGTCCTGTCTGCGCAACTGGATATACCAGGCCGACATCGACGACGGCCACCGGGAGGGACTGAGCACCGACGAGCGCAAGGAGCTCGTCGCGCTGCGCCGGGAGAACCGGGTGCTCAGGATGGAAAAGGAGATCCTGGGAAAAGCCGCGGCCTTCTTCGCCAACGAGGGCAATTACAAGACGAAGTGACCTTCGCCTTCATCGAGGCGGAGAAGGCCACCTACCCTGTCGCCACCTGCTGCCGGGTGCTCGGCGTGTCCACCAGCGGTTACTACGAATGGCGCCACCGTCAGACCCACCCGTCGGCGCGTTCGGTGGACGACGCCTCGCTGACCGAGAAGATCATCGCGGTGCACAAGAGCTCCCGGGGCACCTACGGAGCGCCGCGGGTGCACGCCGAACTGGTCCTCGGCGAGGGCCTCCGGGTCGGCCGCAAGCGCATCGCCCGGCTGATGGCCGCCGCCGGCATCCAAGGGATCTTCACCCGGCGGCGCAAGGGCTGCACCCGTCGCAACCCCGCTGACGCCCCAGCCGACGACCTGGTGAGGCGCGATTTCAACGCCACCGGGCAGGACCAGCTGTGGGTGAGCGACGTGACCGAGCACCCGACCCACGAGGGCAAGGTGTACTTGGCCGTTGTGCTGGATTCCTGGAGCCGGCGGGTGGTCGGCTGGTCGATCGCCGACCATATGCGCACCGAGCTGGTCGTCGACGCCCTGCAGATGGCCATCTGGCGGAGGCGCCCGGCGGGCCAGACCATCGTGCACTCGGACTGGGGTCGGGCCAGGGCGCGTTGCGGGCCCTGTGGCCCGTACGTCTCCCTGGCCCGCCCTCCCGAACCGGACGTGCGACTCTCACCGCATCCGGCTCTCCCCAAGTCCATGCCGCTGAGCTGCTGTGGTCCGTCATGCCGGGCTCGCCATGGCGAGGGGATGGCTGCTCCCCGGTACCGGTAGCGATTAATCGCCACCCCCGCCGGGTTGAACAGGCGCACCTCGCCCTGCGTCGGCCATCCTCCAGGAAGAAAGCGGCGGCACAGTTCCTGCCAACCAACCCTGGGGTGCTTGTTGCGCAGCCAGGACACCACCCGGTGCCAAGTGAAGGCGCCGATGTACGAAAACGTCTTGGCCGCCGCCCCGTGGCGGTGGTAATTGGTCCAGCCTCGTAGCACCCGGTTGAGCCGGTGCAGCAAGACCGTGAGCGTCTGACTCGTGTACTTGCGGTTCGTGATCTCGCGTACCTTGGCCTTCACGGTGTCGAGTGCGCGCCGGGAAGGGTACGTGTACACGTAGCACTTCGTGCAGCCCCGCTTCTGGTGTCGCTGGATGCGCATGCCCAGGAAGTCGAAGCCCTGGTCGATGTGGATGACCTTCGTCTTCTCCTCCGAGAGGCGCAGGCCCATCTTCTGAAGCACTTGCGCCGCCTCAGCCTTTAGGGCTTCGGCGTGTTCACGGTCACCGGCCACAAGGAGCAACCAGTCATCCGCGTAGCGGATAAGGCGGTAGCTGGCCATGCCCCGGCACCGTCGCTTGGCCCGTTCGTGGCTGTCTCCCATGGCCTCCCAGGCCTCGACGAAGTGCTCGTCCAGGAGCGAGAGCGCAATGTTGGAGATGAGGGGTGAGACGATGCCGCCCTGAGGGGCACCGGTGTCACTGTCCCGAAGCTCCCCATCCTCACCGAGGATGCCGGATTTCAGGAAGGCCTTCACCAGGTCCATGATCCGCCGGTCGGCGATCCGCTCCCGCATGCGGCTGAGCACCGCGGCGTGGGAGATTTCGTCGAAGCACGCCTTGATGTCTCCCTCGACGACCCACTCGTACGAGCGCGAGGCGAGGTAGTGCATCTCGGCGATGGCGTCCTGGGCCTGGCGCCCCGGGCGGAAGCCGTAGGAACACGACTTGAAGTCCGCCTCGAAGATCGGCTCGAGCACGCTGGCACTCAGCTCAGGACAGGCACCGCCGGTGATCGAAGGCTATTCGATCAAGGAAGACCTGCCGGATCGTTGGGAGCGAGCCATGGGCATAAATCGTTACCTGGCGGGAGTTCGGCGAGACTCGTCTCCTTGCCGGGCGCGGTAGCCAACACAAGTCGACAGGTAGGCCAAGGGGAAACACTGACCGCCGTTGCGGTTGATATCATTAATGGTATCTGATGTGGAACATTTAACTCGAGCCCGAAGTCGAACGGTGGCTCGATCAGCTCAATGTGAAGGAGTTCGGAACGGTCGCGTTCAACATCGACCGGCTGGCCAAGAATGGGCCCTCTCTGCGAATGCCTCACTCGCGGGCACTCGGCGGCGGCCTCTACGAGTTGCGGTTCTTCGTGGTGGACATCGCACAGCGTGTCACGTACTTCTTCCCCGGCGACAGGAGAATCGTCCTGCTGACAGAGTTCCGAAAGCAACGTACGAACGAGCGTATTGAGATTGAGCGGGCACGACTCGCAATGATCAGGTGCATCCGCGAACAACACAGCGCCGAGGGGGAGAGACAGTGACACGAACCAGTTGGAAGGATCTCCGTGAGAATCGGCTCCAAGCCATGGACGACGACGACCGAGCGGAGTACGAACGGGCCTACGCCGAGAGCCGGCTCGCCGCCGAAGTCGGGGAACGCATTCGAGAAGCCCGGGACGCGGCCGGTCTGAGCCAGCGGGACTTGGCTGCACGCATGGGAACCAGCCAGGCCGCGGTCGCCCGGCTTGAAGCCGGGGCCATTGCTCCGACACTTACGACGCTCCAACGGGTGTCAAGGGCCGTTGAGTTCTGCCCGGTGACGGCCACTACACCTGCCCAAGGATGGCCACGAAAACTTGCCCACTGGCGGCCGTGGGGAGTGCCGGTAGGTTTGGCTTCTCGGCCTCACCTCCCCCTGGTGGACGGATCG